>JBGOYO010000133.1:0-7586 GCA_041479715.1 Anaerolineae bacterium | reverse complement strand
GGGAGGTGCTGGGTAATATGGCGGTATTCACTTCGCTCGAGGCGGGAGCCGAAACTGATATTTCCATCGAAACCCCATCGGAAACCTACACAGTGCAACCTGGCGACTACCTGATAGAACTGGCAAAGCGCTTTGGCACCAGCTGGGAAAAGCTGGCGCAATTAAATTCCATTGGTTATCCCTTCGTCATCCAGCCGGGGCAGGTGCTGCAGGTGCCGGGCAGTGATGCTCCCGAGGTAGTTAATGAAGTAGCTCAGCCAGAGACGGTTCAAAAAACAGTGAATTACAATTTGAATTGCATTATCCGCCTGCCGATGGTGCAACGGCTGGTAACACCGAGCATGCTCCCACCCCATTAACCTGCAGGTCCGCGCTAAAACCCAACCCTCCGCAGTCGTGTATTATCTGTTAAAAAATCTACTTATACCCCCACCCCCAGCCCTTCACCCGCATGCGGGTGAGAGGGATAGGTGATTACTTTAGAAAAACAATCCAATATGGTTTTGAAAATAGAAAAGCTGCCCGGTGAAGCCTGGGCAGCTTATTATTAAACTATCGGTCTATTTATTCGGCGGCAGGTGTAGGGGTTCCCTTTGGCCGGCGGATCTTCCGCACCAGTGCCACAATACCCCAGACGATCAAGACAATCGGCACGAAGATGATCAGCAGGAGCGGCACGTACAGGATGGCCAGCCGGATGCCGAAATTGGTGAGCGACTGTAAAGCGTTGACCAGGGTCTGCAAAGCTTCTTTGGCTACACCACCGGGATGCCATCCGGCGATGGTGATGGGCTGCACGGCTGCATTGGCGAGCAGCTGAATGCTGATGGAAGATAGGGCGGCGGACTGCTCGTAATATTTCATCTGACCTTTGATCAGCTCGATCTGCTCCCGCACCGACACCAGTTGTGAATAAACCGACAGCACATCTTCAGTCTTGACGGCCGAATCCATGATCTGCTGGAGTTGTTTTTCGGCCGCCTGCAGGTTGACCAGGCGTGAGTTCAGGTCAGTGTATTCGGCGGTGACGTCCTGGCTGGATTCGTTCTCGCTGATGATCGGCTGGGTGGTTTCGGCCTTGATGGTTGTCAAGGCTTCAGCCAGCCTTTCGGCAGGCACGCGGATGGACATGCTCACCTGGGGCACCTTGGACCCATTATAAAGCGTCTGCTGGTTCATGTCTGCTGAGACGACAAACCCACCCATGGCTTCAGCCATGCGGGAGATATTATCCATCGACTTCTGCGGGTCATCCACAGCCATGGATAGGGTGGCATTTTTAATCACCAGCCGGTCGGTAGAAGTGACGGTCTGGTCAAGGGCATAGGCGCTTTTATTGGTCAAAGGTGCCTGTGCCGGGGCCGGAGCCCCTGCAACAGATTCATTGGCCTGCAACCCTGTTACCACACCTGGTGAGGGTGACCGGGCGCTTTGGGTGGCGACTGCGCATCCTGATAACAGCAGGGAAAAGATTACGAACGTGACGGCGATTTTTTTGATCATGGCTCCTCCTAAGATTGTTACCAAAGATTAAAACGCCCCCACCGTGTAGAATGTTCCCTTGGGATTATAGATGAGTTGGGTTTTTACCATCCGGCTGAAAGCCTGGTGATGTGGCGCTCAGGCAGGTTTTCCTTGCGCATGCGCTCCTGGACGCCCTGGATATCATATTCGACCCGGTGCCATTCCCATGTGAAATCGGTCATATCCAGGATGGCATATGCCGAGCGCGAATCACGGTCGCGCGGCTGACCGACCGAGCCTGGGTTGATGATCGCACGCGGTGCGAGGGTCATCTGGGAGACGTGTTCGGGCACGATTAGCTGGGCGGTCACGCGAGTATCCGGCATGTAATACAGCACGGGCAGGTGGGTGTGACCGACGAAGCAGTAGGGGGTGTCGTAGAATTCAAAGCTGATAGTTGCGGAGCGGGTGTCCAGCAGGTATTCCCAAATGGGCTTGAACGGGCTGCCATGTACCAGGGTGATGTACTCCAGCTTGATCCGGTCAGGCAGCTTCTTGAGGTATTCCTTGTTGGCTGGTGTAAGCCGCTCCCGGGTCCACAGGACGGTTTTGCGGGCGTCCGGGTTGAAGGCATCCACATCGATAGCCCCTACCGCGGCGGCATCGTGGTTGCCCATGATGCACTCAAGGTTGGGGAGATCGCGAATACGCTCGATGCATTCGTTCGGGTCGGGGCCGTAACCGACGAGGTCACCCAGGCACCAGGCGGAATCGAACTGCCCGGCATCGGCGAGTACAGCTTCAAGGGCGGGGAGGTTGGCATGGATATCGGAGATGATCAGGGTTCGCATGGGTTAATGGTAGCATGAAAAGAAGCGTTTAGCAAATTTGGAGTGAATCAGATATTGGGTCATCTGCAGGGGCGAGCCGCCTGATGGCATAGATAAACAAGGAGAATGATGATACGTGAAAAAACAGATAGATGATAGCATTAATGGGCTGCCCGTAAATAAACATGATCGTCCATGAGGATACCCTTTTAAACATGTAGAGACGCTCCAATTGAGCGTCTCTACGATGATGACCCACCTGCATTCCCACGTCCCCACCAGCGGCGATGATCCCACTGACGTACGTGAAAGAATTGATTACAGTATCATATTAACATACACCTGTCCTCTAAACAGTCTGTTAAAGATTAAGAAAAAAGTCGTTTTGACGCTATTTACCCCCTTTTTATGGCTTTTAATGCGCAAACCTTCTGCCGCTGCGGCGCTTTTCAGTTTAAATCCCGGCGATGCTCAGGGAATCCAATACCTTGGAGATCAGGGCGGTTAGCTCGGGATGGGTGACCTCAAATTGATCAACCGCATCCTCCAACCGTCCAATGACGGTAGGGTGCACCGGCATAGGATGTTCCCCTGAACGCTCGAGCAACGTGCGGATATCCCCGTCGATGTCGCGCAACAAATCACTGCTGTTTTCATCGACCTTTTGGAGGTTGTTGATTTCATCATGAAGTTGTTGGAGAAGCTTGCGAGAGTCGTTGTCATCCATGGGAAGTGCCTCCTTGGTTCCAGTGATGGTTTATTCTAGCATTAAAGGTAGCTTGCTGTGAGGGCTTGCATAGTGGTTATTCCTTGGAAAGCCTCAGCGCTATTACCATAGTAGTGGCGCAACCTGTCCGGTCTGATTTTTGACCGGAGGGGAGGGATTTGATACACTGTTTTCGAGGTCCTCCGCTGCGCTGCTACTAAAGAAAGCGCCTCACCTGGTACATGAAATGTATGAGATTCGGTTTCGCCTCAATCGTTCTACTCTACCTGCGAGTTGCCTACTGAAGAAGACGCGTTACCGCCACACCTGGTACAAACCCAGGCGGTGGTTCTCGCCATCCGAAAGGAATGATTCCACCACCTCGAAGTCGGTCAAAGCAGCCAGCTCAGCCAGCTCGGGCTTGGAGAAGAGGTGGACATAGCGTAAGCCCGTTCCTCCCTGGCGCCAATCGAGGAGATAATCGCCAGGATCAACCTCTTTCTGGGATAAGCCGATCGCTTCCCAGGGCTGCACCCGGGCGGCGAGGCGCGGGCTGTTCAAGAACTGCCACTGCGAATGGATGAATCGACCACCGTCTGTGAGTAGCGACCTGATTTTGCGTAGGATCTGCCGGCGTAATTCAACCCCAGGCAGGTGGTGCAGCACGGCAAAAGCCAGGATGGAATCATACCGATTGCCGGTTAAGGGAGCATCCCAATCGTTTGTGGATAGGTCAGCCTGCACGAATCTATAATAAAGTGGCTGGTCAGGGGTTGCCTGCTCGAGCAAGGTTGGAGAGAAGTCCAACCCAGCATATGAACCGGCGTGACCGCAGCGGGCGAGCTCACGCGCCAGCTCACCATTCCCGCAGCCCAGGTCCAGCAGGTCATCCGTAGGATTGATCTGCTCGAGAATGCGGATCACACCCGGCTGCAGACGCTGACGGGTGGCAGAAAATTGAAGGGCGAAGGTCTGGTAGAACTGCCGGTTGAGCTCGAGCAGGCGCGAAAGCGTGGTAGGATTCACGGTGTTTAAATCGACGGTGTTAAAATCACCACCGGAATTATAGCTTAAAGCGCGTAATAGTCTGAAAGTGAAGGTATGGATCGCGAGAACTGGTTAAAGTCGCAAGTATACACCCCCGAGATGCTGGAGCAGGCAGTTGAAGTGCTGGAGGAGGTGCGCGGCGGTGCCAAAGTGGATCGGGCGCTACGCCGGCACCCCAACCCGAGGGGTGGCTACCTGGCAAAACACGTGCTGGTGGCAGCCTACCGGCAGCTGGTCAAGACAGGTGCCTGGGATCCGGAACCTGCGGTGCTCGAGCGCATCCGTATGAAACCAGTGCGGACCCTTTCGGGTGTGACTACCGTGACCGTGCTGACCAAGCCCTACCCCTGCCCGGGAAAGTGCATCTTCTGCCCGACCGATGTGCGCATGCCGAAAAGCTACCTGCCGGACGAGCCTGGGGCAAGGCGCGGTGTGGAGCACAACTTTGACCCCTACGGCCAGGTGGCGAGCCGCCTGCAGGGCTTGCAGGCCGTGGGGCACCCCGTCGACAAGGTGGAGCTGCTCATCCTGGGCGGGTCTTGGTGTGCCTACCGCCGTGATTACCACGAATGGTATATCCGTCGCTGCTTCGACGCACTGAACGGGGTGGATTCAGCCACTCTGGAAGAGGCTCAGGCGCTCAATGAAACCGCCTCGAGCCGCAATGTGGGCCTGGTCATCGAGACACGCCCAACGGATATCAAGCCTGCCGAGCTGGCGTGGCTGCGTAAGCTCGGTGTGACCAAGGTGCAGATGGGAGCGCAAAGCCTGGATGACCGCATATTGGAGCTCAACCAGCGCGGGCACACGGTTGCCGATACCCACCAGGCGGCCGCTTTATTACGGGCAGCCGGTTTCAAGATCGTATTGCATTGGATGCCCAACCTGCTGGGAGCCACCCTTGACTCAGACCGGGAGGACTTCTCCCGCCTGTGGGACGATTTGTGCCCCGATGAGATCAAAATCTACCCCACCCAGCTGCTGGCGAATGCAGAGCTGTTCAACGTGTGGGCGCGGGGCGAATATACCCCCTACACTACCGAAGATCTGATCTCTCTGATCACCGACGTCAAGCCCACTATCCCGCGCTATTGTCGTGTGAACCGGGTGGTGCGCGACATCCCCTCGGAGAATGTGGTGGAGGGCAATAAGCGCACCAGCCTTCGGATTGACGTCCAGAATGAGCTGAAGCGCAGGGGCACTGCCTGTCAGTGCATCCGCTGTCGCGAGGTAAGAAACCAGGTCGTGGAAGAAGGGGGACTGCATCGGGAGGATATCGTCTACCCTGCTGGGGGGGCGGAGGAACATTTCCTTTCCTACGTCACCCCCAACGATAAGCTGGCGGGTTTCTTGCGGCTGAGCCTGCCCAGGGATGGGTCGCCTGCGACCGGAATGCGCGATTTGGATGGCGCAGCCATCATCCGCGAGGTGCACGTCTTCGGGCAATCATTGGCAGTTGGAGTTGAAAAGAACGGGTCGGCCCAGCATACCGGCCTCGGCACAGAGCTGCTTCAGCGTGCAGAGGGCATCGCCAGGGAGAAGGGTTTCAGACGTCTGGCAGTGATCTCGGCAGTAGGCACACGCCTGTATTACCTCGAACGCGGCTTCGAGCGCGGTGAGCTCTATCTGATAAAAAGCCTGGACAACTTGTGACAGATGGCACATATAGTAGGGGATATGCGTCCCTTGTGAGATGCTGAAATATTTGTCACAATACAATGGCACGAATCTAACTATTTCGCACATAACAACATAAGGAGGATTTACGCAATGAGTCCGAAAGGTGGTTCACGTCCGTTTACCCCATCGAAGCTTAACCTGAGGTTCCCGGTGCCATCCGACATCGAGATTGCGCAGGAAGCCAAGCTTAAACCCATCTCGGTGATCGCAGAGGAAGTTGGCCTGCTGCCCGAGGAGCTCGAATATCATGGTGAGTATAAAGCCAAGGTGCGCCTGAGTGTACTGGAGCGCCTCAAGGATGTGCCGGATGGCAAGTACATTGAAATCACAGCCATCACCCCAACCCCTCTCGGGGAGGGCAAAAGCACGACCATGATGGGTTTGAGCCAGGCATTGGGGGCATTCCTGGGTAAAAAGGTGTTCACCTGCATCCGCCAGCCCTCCCAGGGCCCTACCTTTGGCATTAAGGGTGGCGCGGCGGGTGGTGGCTACAGCCAGGTGGTGCCCATGGAGGATTTCAACCTGCACCTCACCGGTGATATCCATGCTATCACCGCTGCCAACAACCTGCTGGCGGCGGCGATAGATGCCCGCATGCTGCACGAGCGTGCCACACCTGACGATGAGAAGCTGTTCAATGCGCTGTGCCCTGCTGATAAAACGGGTGCCCGAAGGTTCTCTCCTTCCATGCTGCGCCGGCTAAAGAAACTGGGGATCAATAAGACTGATCCGAACGAGCTGACCCAAGAAGAGCGCAAGCGCTTTGCCCGGCTGGACATCGACCCAGCTAACATCACCTTCCGGCGCGTGGTAGATACCAACGACCGCCTGTTGCGCTCAATCACTATTGGGCAGGGTCCGGAAGAAGCCGGCAACGAACGCCAGACAGGTTTCGACATCACCGTCGCCAGCGAGATCATGGCGATCCTGGCCCTGACCACCGACCTGGCCGATATGCGCGACCGCATGGGGCGCATCGTGATCGGGACGAGCAAGGCCGGCGAGGCTGTGACCGCTGAAGACCTGGGAGTGGCAGGGGCGATGACCGTCTTGATGAAAGACGCCATCATGCCCAACCTGATGCAGTCTTTGGAAGGCACCCCCGTCTTCGTGCATGCCGGTCCATTCGCCAATATTGCCCACGGGCAGAACTCGATCATCGCCGACCGCATTGCGCTTAAGCTGGCGGATTATGTGGTGACCGAATCGGGTTTTGGGGCGGATATTGGTATGGAGAAATTTTTTGACATCAAATGCCGCACCTCGGGGTTGATCCCCCAGGTGACGGTTATCGTAGCAACGGTTAGAGCCCTCAAGATGCACGGGGGTGGACCCAGGGTGGTGGCAGGCAAGCCGCTCGATTACGCTTACACGACTGAGAACCTGGACCTGCTGCGGGCGGGCTTAGGGAATATGCAGCATCACATCCGCAACGCCAAGAAGTTTGGGGTGAATGTGGTCGTAGCAGTCAACTCCTTTAAGGACGATACCGAAACCGAAGTGGAGCTCATCCGCAAGGCAGCCGTCGAAGCCGGAGCTGAAGACGCAATCGTGTGCCGGCACTGGATGGAAGGCGGCAAAGGGGCGGTCAAGCTGGGTGAGGCAGTCATCAAGGCAGCCGAGAAACCCACCAATTTCAAGTTCCTGTACCCGCTCGAGATGTCGATCAAGGAGAAGATCGAAACCATCTGCACGCAGATCTACGGGGCCGATGGTGTGGAGTATTCCCCGGAAGCCGAGCGCAAGATCGAGCTCTATAACCGGCTGGGCTTCAACAAGCTCCCATTATGCATGGCCAAGACGCACCTCAGCCTGAGCCATGACCCCGCCTTGAAAGGCGTGCCGAAAGGGTATAAGAT
>JBGOYO010000132.1:0-7605 GCA_041479715.1 Anaerolineae bacterium | reverse complement strand
CTCAAAGGAAAGGAAATTATGATTTGCCCTTATTGTGGGAAAGAAAACCCTGATGATATTGAGATATGTGAATTCTGTGGAGGACCATTAACCAGTCCAGAATCTGCAGCAGAACCCTATACACCGGAACCAAAAGTTACCATCATCCAATCGGCTCCGGAGATCGAGATTCCGCAACCGATGACAGCCGTACCACCGCCGCAGCCACCACGTGGAATTTCTGGAAATAAGATTTGGTGGCTGGTGGGCTGTTTTGCATTGGTTCTTCTATTCCTTTGCTGTGCTGTCGGGACTTTAGCAGTGTACCGCTATATTAATAGTGTAGCTTCTTTCATTCCTACAGCAATCTCTACAACCTCCAGCCAAATTCCGATTGAAACTTTGCCGATTGCATATATGCCCACCGCGTCCATCCCCACCGCGTCGATCCCAACCCCAATTATCCCATCCGCATCCATCCCAACTGAAACGATTTCCCCTAGCTCAAACCAGGGACAGCTTCTGTTTGATGATTTTTCTGATCCAAATTCAGGCTGGGACCGGATTGATGCAGCAGATTTTTACACCGATTATTATAGTGGATCTTACCGGATCGTGGTACATTCTGACATGTCAGATAGCTGGGCTAATCCGGATAGTAATTTATTCAATGATGTCAGCATTGAAGTCGATGCCACTAAAAATGGTGGGCCAGATGACAATGATTTTGGTGTGATTTGCCGTTATCAGAGTGCCAATCAATTCTATTATGGAGTCATCAGCAGTGATGGATATTACGGTATCACCAAGGTGATCAGCGACACATCCACTATATTGGGTGGAAACGATATGCAACCCAGTAACTTCATCAACCAAGGCTCTGCCACCAATTATCTGCGCTTTGACTGTAAAGGCGATAATCTGAGCCTATACGTCAATGGCCAGCTGATTGACCAGCAGACCGACAGCGAATATACCTCCGGGAACGTCGGTTTGATTGCGGGAACGTACGATACTCCGGGAACTGATATCTTGTTCGACAATTTCTCAGTCCTGCAACCGTGACAGGATGAGTACATGCAGGGTAATATGCGCTTTAATTTGTTTGATGTTTAATGACACTATTGACAGTTAATAATGGATAAACTCACAATATTGATTGAATGTAAGTTCATTTGCCTTTTCTAATAGGAGAAATTAACATGCCGACGATTTGCCCAAACTGCCTTCGCCCCGTGCGAACGGATGCCAAATTCTGCGGATACTGCGGGAGTAACCTGACTTCAGTCGCTCATGATGATGGTCCGATGGCTCTAGCCGCCGCTTTAGAGAGTTTAGAAGATATGAAGGACGTACGCGCTGTCAAGCCCCAAACTAAGCCCAGTGGAGGTAAAGGCAGGCGAACGGTACTGATGGTCATCATTATCCTCCTGTGCCTGGTGCTTCTGATTGCCTTCTCTTTCTACTATTTTCGGCTCATCGGGTAATTCGTTGGTCTAATGATAAGCTTGGTAATCTATGTACGCATCCATCGTCATCCACAAGAAGGTCGAAAAGCCGACTAATATCGACAGCCTTACCATAAAAGTTTCTCTAGACTGATAAAACAGAATCAATCCAATTTGTGGGGCATTTCACTCCAACAAATTCACAGTAGGTTGGAGTCATTATTGGAGGCGTTTTTACGATTTAGTAATTTACTAATGGGAACTAACGGGGCAAACCTGTCCACAAGCAAAAAACTGGCTTAGTTTACCGCCCGCAGTAAAGCAGCGTCACGTTATATCTATGGGCTACACTAGGAATCAAGCGGGGCAGTCATCCCACGTCCAGAGGAGAGAGAATGGGATGACTGCCCCGGTATTCTCATACGAGGCATTATGGTTGGGGAGCTTGTTTAATCTCTTTTCTTTGCTAGCTGCTCGACCGGTATTTCTGCAACAGGTACGGGCTTGGGTTTCTCCCGGTATAGCCCGGCTTGAACTATCATCCCCAAAACGAAAAGGACAAAGAATAGGACCAATCCCATTGTATCATTCAACCCCACACCTTCAGTCAAAGTGCGAGTAATCAGGGTCGCTCCTGCCCAAGCTGATAGCATATACAATGCCCAATCGAATACGCTTGCAACCAGCAGCAGCCCAATGATACCGCCAATAATAAAAGCCATCCAGTTGAACGGCTCAGCCTTGATCCCCATCAATCCCGCCAGGTATAGCGCTCCATATCCACTGACGATAAAGCCCACCACTGAAATCGCCAATCTCTGCACATAGATCCCCAGGATTGCCCCAATAACACCTGCACTGAAAGCCACGATATAAATCAGCCAGGGCGGATCGAGCTGGATATACTGTGTGGCCAATGTCAAACCTATCACAAACCCCACCACGGCCACCAACAACCAGTACAACTTTTTCCCAACGATCAAGAGGATAATCCCCAAAACGATGTTCAAAAGCGGGGTAATGATGTCCATTTGATTAATTCCTCCTTTTCCAAATACTTGGTATCTAAGAGTGGGATGCAAGATTTATGCTCATTGGTCCCGATCCACGGTGATAAGGCTTTTCCGCAGGACTGAAACGAATTTGGTCATGCTGTATGATCACCGAGATAACCCGCTTAGATCATTGTGAACGGTCGTAAATAATTATAACCCTTCTTTTTTCCCGGTTTTTGTCAGGCTAACATGCACTTTTATTTGCAATTCTTCTCGGCTAGCTACACCTCACTTATCTCACCTGGAACGCAAATGATCAATCACGACTTTCATCCACCACAAAATTCCCCACTTCCACTTTCCCAAGGGCACGCATAAATTCTTCACACAGCATGATCACCATTGTATAACGAACCCCAGAACCAACTGAAATCTCGTTTTCGTTCAGCACACCTTGATCAACCAGGATGCGCAATGGCTGCCTGGTCCCAAATGGTGAGACCGCGCCTAACGGGTAGCCCGTCACCTCGAGCACCTCGTTTTCCGTCGCCATGCTGATGCGCGAAGTTTCCAGGTACCACCGTAACGCCTGCCAGGAGACCTGTTTTTCTCCCGCCACCAATACCATGACGAACCCACCGTGTGACAGGCGGAATACAATACTGCGGATGATCTGGTCAGGCAGCTGACCTCGCTCGGTGGCAGCCTGCTCCAATGAGTGCACCTCTCCTGGGTGTATAAAAAAACGGTAAGTGATACCTTTTTCATCCAGGTAGCGCGTAACAGGTGTAGTGGAATCGATTCCGTTTTTCATTACCTTCTTCGGGAATAAATTAACCGATAAATATTATAATCCTTCTTCGAGAGATGCCCATTACCTCACGGTCTCGTCCAGCCTCCAAACTGGGGCATAGAAAGTGGCATTAATCCCGTAGCGCCATCCTCGATGGTGGCTACAAAATTCGATGGAATCAGCCGCATTGAGTGGCGTGTTTGGCCACTAAATTAGGTCGGTGTTAGGGTTGAACACTCCAATCTCATTAGAGATTAATTATATTGTAGTACATTACATCCAAAATGGTGATATATATATTTCTGTAGATTTTTTCAATCCTTATCATGTTACCGGTCTCTTTTGTACCAGATTGCGGGATGATAAAGAATCGTTCACAATAAAGGGAGAAAATCCATGAACATAAACTTTTCAATGTGGAGAACTGCCATCTGGACCCTGGTTAAGATGGACAAAAAGGACGAATGGGATAAGCTCGACTTCGTCTCGAAGTGGCTCATTGCCACGCGCTCAGGGGTTACCCTGGTTACCGTTTATACCTGTGTGATTGCAGGATTGCTGGCGCTTCGTGACGGCTATTTTTCCTTAGTCCCCTGGCTCCTCCTTACCCTGGGCTTGTTCATCGCCCATGGAACCAACAACCTGCTAAACGATTACACTGATTACAGCCGCGGGGTGGACAAGGACAATTATTTCCGCACCCAGTACGGAGTCCATCCTCTGGTGCAGGGCTTTTGGACTAAACCCCAGCAGCTACGCTGGTTTATGTTGAGTGGCGTTATCGCGTTCCTGTCTGGTCTATTCGCCCTGTTCTATACCCACTTCAGCCCGATCGTGATCGGTTATTTCGCCTTTGGCGCCTTGATCCTGCTGCTATATACTTACCCCCTAAAATATTTCGGCCTGGGAGAGCTGTTTATCTTCCTCATCTGGGGTCCGATCATGGTCTCAGCGGTATATATCGTACTTGCATTAGGGAAACCGGACAGCAATCTCAACAACATCTGGAACGTAGTCCTGGCAGGAATTCCGTTCGGATTGAGTGTGGTGAGCATTAACGTCGGCAAGCACATCGACAAAATGAAGGAGGACGCTAAAAAAGGCGTTGGCACACTGCCTGTGCGCATCGGTGAGACGGCTGCGCGCTATCTCAATATATCCATCCTGGTGATTATCTACCTGGTCGTGGTCTACCTGGTGCTGATTCCGCGCTATTTCACCCCACTGATGTTGATTATCTTTTTCGCCACCCCACGCCTGATCACAGCGATAAAAATACTGTCCAAGCCGCGTCCCGACAGCCCTCCACCGGGATACCCAATCTGGCCGACTTATTTCTCGGCGTTCAACTTCAACCACAACCGCTTATTCGGAGGCTTGTTCATCCTCGGGTTAATCGGCGATACCCTGCTGCACCTCTTTGCGAAAGGATTTTGGCCGATACGTTAATTATTAGCAATCTCCTTCCCAAAGTCTCCTCGGTAATTGATTGATTTTTGGAAGGAGTAAACTGGAATTCAGCTGCGTGGATGTTTCTTGATTCAAGGTTGCTATGATTAATAAAAATACTGTCGATTATATTAATCGAGTCAGTTACGTTGCGTTTTAAGAATTCGGTAAAATAATCGTGCTATGATGAGAAGATTTCAATGCCCCTTCCATCCACCATTGCTCGCCCTCTGTTCTATCTCATCTACCGGTTCGAACGGCGAAAATCTCCGATTCCACCGATCCGGAGAGAAATCCAACCGTTACCACACGATAAACAAGCGCAGTTTGATGAATTGCTAGACGCATCCATTAAGTCCGGAAAAAATCAGCTCATCGATTACCAATTACCCTATCCGAAAGCCGATTTCCTGAACTATGTGTGCGATTGGCGAGGTTATGTTGCCCACGGCTCCGTAGCGCAAGATTTATCCGTCCTGCAGCCCATCCGGTATACCCAGGATGCGAGCGAATTTGGCAACCGTCAGCAGATATTCAGCACTCCAGACGGCATCTGGGCGATCTGGTTCGCCATCCTGGATAAATCAAAAATCCATCTAACCGAGAATGGCTGCGTCAGACTGGGCAGTGGAAGTAACCGG
This sequence comes from Anaerolineae bacterium, assembly GCA_041479715.1. Classification (GTDB taxonomy): domain Bacteria; phylum Chloroflexota; class Anaerolineae; order Anaerolineales; family UBA4823; genus FEB-25. The sequence continues at coordinate 2,300 of JBGOYO010000132.1, read as the reverse complement.
AGCAAGTTTTATCACTTTGATCTCCCCACAATTAATCGTAACGATCCACCTTTTACCGATGGAATGGTCTATATTGCCCAGGCATCGGATTTTCCACACCACCGTCGCTATCCCATGCTCGATTGGTTCAACGCGGAAATCGAGGAATGGGGCAGTGTTGATCCCGTCACTCCCTTAGTCAGGTTGCATGTGACGCCGCAGGATTTTCCGTACCTGGATAAAGTTCAATTCCGCTTGTAGCCCACCAAAATCCCGTTGCGTTGACGGCAACGTGCAGTGGTGATATATTTTCAATATTCCCCTAACACAACTGTGGCCTCGAATTGCCGCTAGAAGGAGCCAACCATGCACCCCAACGCCCCCAAAACACCAGGCGCTCCTCGCCCTTGGCGTTTCTTATCCAGCGTGTTCCTGGTCGTCTTTCTTACCATCAACACTGGCAGCATACCTACTAATTCCAAGACTGCCCTGGCAAATAGTGATACCAGCATCTCCCTCAACTCACAACCTGGGCGCGAGCCGGCAAATCCCCAGGTTGACGAACAGATCGAGCAGGCATGGCACCCGTCATACCTGAGCCTGGCAACGGGTGACCCAAGTCTGCGCGATCACGGCGTATATGCATGGCCATTTGAGCTGAACTCCATCGGTTGGAGCATGCAGTCCTACCAGGATTACGGCGGCACACCTTACTTCCACCATGGCATGGACATGATGAAAATGTGGGGCACGAACGTTTTTAACCGTTCCGGGGGACAGGTGATCAATATAGAAAATTACCAGCCTGGCTGGGACCTGTATTGGGAAATTGCCGTGTTGGATCCGTATGGTTATATCTGGCAGTACCATCATATCAATTCCACGACAATTCCCCAGCTCATATGGGATAAATTTCAAGAATGGCAAAACGATCATAATGCCGGTTTCATACCACCGGATACTTATATCGGCGATATTATCGAATGGCCGGTTTGGTCTTATTACGATTACTTCAACCACATCCATCTAAACATCCTGGCTGCAGGTGGCGTATATGTAAACGGATTCGAATTCCATACCCCCCTCCCAGATACAGTAGGCCCGGAGATACAGGGCGTGGGTCTGGTGCAGAACGGTCAGATCCATCCAGGGAACGACATTGAGGGTAATTACAGTTTGTACGTCCACACCCGCGACCTAATCCTCGACCAATACTATTATCTACCTCCCTGGGAGATCACATTCTCCGTGGATGGTGGCCCTGAACACACCACCTGGCGGTTCGATACTCTACCGGGAGGAGCAGATGATACAGCCTACCTGAACGATTTTTACCTGGTTCCACCGACCTGTGGGGATTATTCCTGCCGTGATTATTATATCGACCTGGGCTTTATCCCCGATTCGCAGTTTGTTTTCCCTGACACAGGCGGGCAACACTCTATCTTGGTTACCGTCAGTGATTATGCCGGAAACAGCGTCAGTCAGTCGTACACCTACACGGTTATTGGACCACCGAATCATGTGCCGGTTGCGGACCCGCAATCAGTCACCACACCTGAAGATACACCCCTGGGTATCGTATTGACCGGCTCCGACCCTGATGGTAATCCAATCAGCTTCACTGTAGTTTCCGGTCCATCCCAGGGAATCCTCACCGGCATCGCACCTGATTTGACTTATACGCCCGCGCTGAACTGCAACGGCAGCGATAATTTTAGCTTCATCGTCGACGATGGTATCGACAGCTCGCCGCCGGCGGAAGTTAATATAAGCGTGTCACCGGTGAACGATGCACCCACCGCCATTTCACAATCCATTAACACGCTGCAGTCCGTTCCGGTGTCGATCATGTTGAGCGGATCGGATGTGGATGGAGATAACCTTACCTACTCCATCCTCACACAGCCAGTTTATGGGACGCTGAGTGGAAGCGCTCCGGACGTAATATACACACCTGTGGCCGGGTATAAGGGTGTGGATAGTTTTTCATTTGTGGTGAGTGATGGAGAGCTGGATTCGGTTCCCGCTGCAGTCACGATCACGATCAACCAACACATCATTTTCGTGCCGGTGATCTTCAGATAAGTGAGTTATAAATAACCTTCTGGGGGTAAACTCACAAAATAACCGTATTGAGACGCAGTCAACTCCATAGAAGGGAGTACCGTGTCCCTAAAATAATTGTAGTTTTAGTATCTAGTGTGTAATCTTGGACCTGGCTACTTATTCAGACTGATGAGGTAGGCGATCACATCCGCAATCTGCTGCTGGGTGAGGCCACCATCTGCTCCCCAGGCAGGCATCTGGAAGGCCGCGTT
>JBGOYO010000131.1:0-7656 GCA_041479715.1 Anaerolineae bacterium | reverse complement strand
GACGTGAAGGTTGGAGTAAAGCGTGCCGCCCGTTTTATCGAGGGGAAGAAATTCAGCGTCTGTACGGACACCCGTTTGGAAGATGGGATGACCCTGCGGAGCCAGGAACTCAGCCTGGAACCAGTTAGAACGATATTCGGGTTTTACTACTGGCAACCCAAAAACAGCCTCCTGCGCATAGCCATTATTATCGACCACAATTCCCCCACCAAGAATACCTCCGGTCGCAAGGATATAAGTATTTGCGTAGTGAGGGTTCTGACGGGCAGCGGCTTCAGACCAGACCGTGTGGATGATATTCCCATCGGCACCCACTTTTTCCACCGGCATGCCTGTATATACTGCTCCTTGCTGGTTTTGGATGGCAGAAACAAGCAGGTTTTGCAAGCGGATTCCTGGGATAGAGGGAGGCAGTCCGGGGATTTCAAACACCGGCATGCCGAGAGCAGATTGGAGGTGTTCGAGGACTTCCATTGGTTTGTGTAACCCCAATACCGAAGGGAAACCGATTCTCTCTATCCTACCGAGACTGGGTTTTAATGCGTCGATGACTTCCAGGCGGAACTCGGGGTCATCGAACAGGGACGCAAGGACTGTGCCTGTAAGGAATTTTCTTGTCCGTAATGAGGCTAGGTCGAGGGTGATGTCAGCAGCCAAGATACCTTGCGCGTTTAGATTTCCAGCGAGTAGGCCGGGGAAGAAATCACGAAAACGGCTGAAACCGACGATCAGCATGGGAGTGCGTTGGGAAATATCCCCGGCGACCATTGTAGCGGGTACCAGGCAGGTGGGACGCAGCGTGCCTAGGGACGTAGGAAGCAGGATATTCGCATCCAACGACCCATGAAAGGGATAATTGGAGGCTTCGCACAAAGACTGGAACGAACGGAGTGCCTGTTCGAGGGAAGTGATTCCAGCAAGCGCATAGGGATGACCGGGATTTGATATGACCAGCCAATCCAATGCTGTCTTGGTTGAATCAACGCGATTAACATGGTCAGGTGGCTGGAAGCCAAGGATGTCAATGCAGCCTGAGGTCCAATATGGTGTGCCCCAACCGCGGGAGATCACCGTAGTTTTGTGACCCATTAACCCGGCTTGCCAGGCGGTGATGAGGCCGGAAAATCCTGCCCCTATAACAATCACATCCTGCTTTTCAAATTTAGTAGGAGGCGAGGACGTAAGTGTGGGTGAAAAATCGATGGGAGATGAGGCCGAATCAGAGGGTTCTGGCGATATATATTTATCCGCTGCCAGCATCGAGCTATGTTGACCTGGTAACCCGGGAGTGTTGAGCACGTTTACATATAGAAGCTCATTTAACCGCGCCTGGCGCAGCTGGTGGGTGGATAAAATGGACAGATTACCTTTCCAGCGCTCCTGGAGGAAATCTCTAAGGGAAACATTCACATGGGTTACATCCGGATGGCGGAGAGAATGCAGCAATCCAGCGGCACGGAAGGTGCAAAATGCTCCTTGGCAGGGACCCATCCCAAGGCGGGTATGGCGGCGAATATCGTCCAGGGTGGCAGCATTGGAGGAAATGATCGACTGTTCCACGTCACTCATGGTGGCAAGCTCACATTCACAGATCAAATCTCCATAGGTGAAATTCTGCTCGATTTTCTTGAGACGGTCACCCAGGGCAGGGTGAGCAGCTGATTTCCGCTCATGTGAAGGTAATACTTCGAGGTGGGTGCGGCAGGTGCGGTCGACCTTTAATTTCTGGCAGGCGCGATCGACGGTCACCTGGGCCATTTTCCGCGCGGTGGTCCATTTACCACCTGAGATGGTGAGCAACCCTTCAACCCCGTCACGATCGGCGTGGTCGAGCAGAACGAAGGCTCGGCTGATATCACGTTCCTCGGAGATATCGCTGGCCTTGACCAATGGTCGCACGCCAGTCCAGGCGCGCAAGATGCGGAACTGTTTAAAGCCAGGGATGATTTTCTCACCTTCATCGAGCATCAAGCGGATTTCCCAAGGCTCGATGGAGAGATGATCGGGATCGGCAACCCTGACGTCGGTGGTGCCGATTACGGCAACCGTATGCGTGGGGACCAGAATATCACCGTCAGATGGAGGTCGGCATCGGTTGATGACGGTATTGACAATCCGATGGTTTAGCGCCAACATGGTGCCTTTGCCCGGGAGCATCATCAATTCGATACCAGCGGTGAGAGCAATTTTCCCCGCCCAGGCTCCAGAGGCATTGATCACCAAGCTGGTATCGATTTGTACCTCTTCATCCTTGATAAGGTCACGGCAAACAGCGCCAACCACCCGGGATTGACCAGCAGAAGGAACCTTGGAGACAATCAGGTGATCAACTTCTTGATAGGTCAAAACCTGGGCGCCATGCTCAAGGGCAGATTCAGCGGTCAGGTTAGCAGCAAGAAAAGAATCAGCAGAAGCATCAGGAACGCGGAAGCACGCCCGGATATTCGGATCGAGCAATGATTCCGTTCGCAACATCTGGTCGATGGGGATCTCGTCTAGGGGAATTCCGGCAGCACGACAACCAGCGAGAAATTGGGGAACATAAGCTGGGTCATCGTGCGGGGTTAAAACAAAATATCCACCGGTATCTTCGATGCACGTTGGCATGATGCGTCGAAGGATTTGGTTTTCTTTGAAACATTCCTGGGCAGCCTGGGGATCTTTGACAGCATAGCGGGCGCCACTGTGGAGCAAGCCATGATACCGACCGGTGGTTCCGTATGCCAGGTCCCGTCGCTCGACGAGGAGGCATTTAATACCCCGCATGGCGAGATCGCGCAAGACGGAGGTGCCCGTAGCACCACCACCGATCACCAGAACGTCTGTGTGAATACGCTGCATTCAAGTGCCTCAGGACATAATCTGGGATAAGTTAAGCAAAGTACCTTAAACCAACATCAAACATATTATTCTATCCAATTAAAAGTCTTCTCGACTGCCTTTAGCCAGGTTTTATATAATGCATCTCTGGAAGTAGAGTCCATAATAGGCTCCCAGGTCTGGCTGACCTGCCAGTTTTGGTGCAAGTCAGCCAAGCTATCCCAAAAGCCGACAGCTAACCCGGCGGCATAGGCAGCACCGAGGGCAGTGGTTTCAGCGATTTTCGGACGGACAACCGGTACCCCGAGCAGATCAGCCTGGAATTGCATCAGCAATTGGTTGTTGACCATACCTCCATCTACTTTGAGGCTGGTCAGACGCACACCTGAATCCTGCTCCATGGCATCCAACACTTCACGGGTCTGGTAGGCAGTCGCCTCAAGCACGGCGCGGGCAAGGTGACCTTTATTGGCATAACGGGTGAGACCGACGATCACTCCCCGGGCATCCGAGCGCCAGTAGGGAGCGAACAGCCCTGAAAAGGCGGGGACGAAATAAACTCCGCCGTTATCGTCGACAGTCTCCGCGAGGGCTTCGATATCGGCCGATTTTTCAATCAATCCAAGGTTATCACGCATCCATTGGACCAGGGCTCCGGTGATGGCGATCGAACCCTCCAGGGCATAGGTGGGTGGAGAATCACCGAACTGATAGGCGAGAGTGGTCAATAAGCCTTTAGTAGATTGAATTGACTTTTGACCTGTGTTGAGAAGCATAAAACAGCCGGTTCCATAGGTATTTTTCGCCTCACCGGGGTCGAAGCAAACCTGACCCACTAGCGCGGCCTGCTGATCGCCTAGATCACCGCAAATAGGGATGGCATCGAAAAATGGACCTTCACGGAGTGTACTTCCATAAGTGTGAGGAGCACTGGAGGGGACAATACGAGGAAGCATGGCAGGCGGGATTTTGAAGATGTCAAGACTTTCAGCATCCCAGTCCAATTTGTGCAGGTCCATCAGCATTGTCCGGCTGGCATTGGTGACGTCGGTGACGTGGACGCCATTCTTGGGACCGCCGGTCAACCACCAGATAAGCCAGGTGTCAATATTGCCAAACAAAGCGTCACCACGCTCAGCAGCAAGGCGAAGCTGGGGAATATTATCCAAAAGCCAACGGATCTTCGGAGCGGAAAAATAGGTGGCGAGGGGTAAGCCGACCCTGGACCTGAAACGGTCCTGACCTCCATCTCTGGCAAGTTCGTCACAAAGCGAACGGGTGCGGGTATCCTGCCAGACAATGGCATTATAGAAAGGTAAGCCGGTCGTACGGTCCCAAAGAAGGGTAGTTTCACGCTGGTTGGTGACGCCGATTGAAATTATCTCTCCAGGATGGACCCCAGCGGCTGAAATGACTTCTAAGATGACTTCCTGGGTGCGCTGCCAGATCTCGAGGGGATCGTGTTCGACCCAACCAGGCTGGGGATAGATTTGTGTGTGCTCGCGCTGTGCGCTGCAGACCACTTTGCCGGCATGGTCGAAAAGCATACAGCGGGTGCTGGTAGTCCCCTGGTCGATTGCAGCGATAAATTTATTCATGAAGTGTCAACGACTATGGACCGGTCAGCTTTTGTAATCCATCAGCAAGCTGAGTTTTTTGGGCAGCCGATAATCTTGCAGAAGGATGCATAGGAAGGTATTGTAAGGGAGGCATTTCTCCATTAACCGCCGCAGAAGCCAGCTCACCCGGTTCCCGTGTACGAGAATTTTGCCAATCAGAAAAGTTGAATCTCCTGCGACCTTCCGCGACATCACGATACACCAGCCAGGAAATGGGAGCAACGTTGGAGTACCAGGGCCAGACGGTCTCGTTGCTATGGCAGTCGTAGCAGGCAGCTTTTGCCAGGTCACGTGTCTGCTGGCTATCCCACTTCGGCTCACTGAGGACAGGTGGATTAGAGTGATCCTTGCCGTAGGGAATAAATTGAATCAACACCAGGAGGACGATGCCGACTAGAACGATTGCTGCGGAGATTTTCAGGATGCGTTTTATCATTATTGGAGGCTTTTCTAGTTTAGAGTTTTAATGCATGTGGTAAATTTTTGCTGCTTCAAGTTCTTTTTTGTTGAGCTATCTACCATCTTTGATCGTCAAACCAGCATTATATTAACGATAACCGTTTGGATTTTGTGATTGCCACCGCCAGGCATCCTGGCACATGTCATCCAATGTTTTATGGGCGAACCAACCCAATTCGCGATTGGCTTTGCTAGCGTCGGAATATGAGGTTGGGACGTCTCCCGGCCGGCGATCGAAGATTTGATATGGGATTGCATGACCGCAGGCTTTTTCGAAGGATTTAATGACCTCCATAACACTATAACCCTGCCCCGTTCCCAGGTTGTAAGTCACCAATCCGGGTTTGGACGCCAGCTTATCAAGAGCCTTGGTATGACCCGCTGCCAGATCCATGACATGGATATAATCTCTGACCCCGGTCCCATCAGGGGTGGGATAATCATTACCCCATACCCGCACGAAGGAGTATCGCCCTACTGCCACCTGGGCGACGTAAGGCATGAGGTTATTGGGGACGCCGTTGGGATCCTCACCAATCCGCCCACTGGGGTGAGCGCCAACAGGATTAAAGTAGCGCAGGAGGGCGATATTCCATTCCGGCTTGGCGCGGAAGAGGTCCCGCAAAATGTCCTCAACCATCAATTTAGTGCGCCCATACGGGTTGATTGCTGAGAGTGGGAAATCTTCCTTGAGCGGGACGATTTTCACGTCTCCATACACTGTAGCAGACGAGGAGAAGACTATATCTTTGACAGCGTGCTGTTGCATCACGTCAAGCAAGACCAGGGTGCCACAAACATTGTTGCGGTAGTACTGAAGAGGAATGGTTACAGATTCGCCGGGAGCTTTAAGGCCGGCAAAATGGATGACCGCCTGTATTTGGTGTCGGGAGAAGACGTTGTTAAGGGCGTCCCGATCCAAGATATCGACCTGATAAAAGGTGATATTTTTACCAGTGAGCTCTTGAACTCGATCGAGAGACGCCTGCTTGCTGTTGCTGAGGTTATCTACGACGATTACATCATAACCGCTGTTGAGAAGCTCCAGGCAGGTATGGCTGCCGATATAACCTGCACCTCCAGTGACAAGGATATTCATTTGTAATCCTCCCGAGGCGGATAAAATGCATCCACGATGATGGTAGGTTCGAGGGTAAAGGCTCCATGAGGGATATTTGGAGGAGCAGAGTAGCTGTCGCCCATTTTAAGCTCGAATTTTTGACCATCGATGGTCATCTCCACATGACCTTTAACAATATATCCAACCTGCTCATGGGGATGACTATGGATGGGGATCTCGACGTGAGCGTCGAAGGTAAATTCACATAACATGATGGATTTCGTATGGGCGAGTGTACGACGGACTAATCCTGGCAGCATGGAGATTGGTTGAGCGTCTTTATTCAGAAATAGCATGCGCTTTACTCCCATATCAAGCTAATTTTTCAATTGTCACGGGCTGGGAAAGGTGTGAGGACTGATAGAGTGCTTCGATGATACGGACTATCTCACGGCTTTCAGCCAGACTGATGCGAGGGGGAGTGCCATCCAGGACTGCATTCTCCATGTCGGTGATCTCACCCTGGTATAACTCCTGGCCTTTAATATTGATGATTTTCTCCTGCCGGTTCAGCTGAAGGGAGATGCGGGTTGATTTATCGGGTTTGTATGGCTCGGGAATGGTTAGCCGACCTTTATCACCGGTGATGACCATTTCGACCTTGTATTCGGTGATGAAGCTGCACTCAAATTGTGAGATCACTCCACCAGGGAACTGCAGCTGCCCGGCGTATAAAACATCGACGCCTGAAGGACTGGTCACCTGGTAACCATAAACTTCAGTAGGCATAGTGCCGGTCACAAAGCAGGAATATCCGATGGGATAGCAGCCCACGTCCCACAGGCAACCTCCACCCAGAGAAGGATCGAAGCGCACGTCATTTGGGCGGGTATTCGTATAGCAAAATGAACCTCGAACCAGCTGCAGGCTGCCGATCTGACCATCCTCTACCATTTGCTTCACCAGGAGCGTCTGAGGGTGGTGACGATACATAAAAGCTTCAGTAATCACCATCCCGGTTGCTCTGGCAATCTTAATCACCGCATCCAGTTCCGGGAGGCTGGCGGTGAGTGGTTTTTCACACAACACGTGCTTGCCCATTTGCATGGCTTTAATCGACCATTCAGCGTGAAGGCTGTTCGGTAAAGATATATAGACTATGTCAATCTCGGGGTCGGAGAGCATGGCTTCATAACTGGGGAAAAAACGTGGAATGCTCCATTGAGCTGCGTAGGCTGAAGCTTTTTCTTGTGAGCGGCTGGCAACGGCGACCAACTGGCTTTTTTTGGACGAGCGAAGAGGAGCAATTACTGCCCGGTTAATGTGTGCTGTACCCAACAATCCCCACCTGAGGGGTGCATGATTCGCCATTAATCTCAATTATACCCGCCAACCACAGCTTTCAATTCCATTTGAGTATAATACCCTGCATATGACACTGTCGGCGTTATTGGCGCATTGGAGAGCGGACCCTCAGGTAGGACCAAACCTGATCGAATGGCGCATCTTACCAGGTAAGCAAGCAAGCTTCGAGCCCTTTCCGCCTAGCATACAGGCAGCACTGAGAGAAGCCTTAGAAGCGCGGGGTATCCGCGCGTTGTACACGCATCAGGCAGAGTCATTACAGCGCATACGGGAGGGTAAAAATATCGTCGTTGTCACCGGCACTGCCAGCGGAAAAACGTTATGCTACAACCT
>JBGOYO010000130.1:0-7671 GCA_041479715.1 Anaerolineae bacterium | reverse complement strand
GGAGAAAATTGGCGAAGGCACCCACGAACGTGTGGTGATCGATGAAGCCCGCTTCTGGCGCCGTGTAGAGAAGAAGCTCACCAGCTTATAATTGGAATACCAGCGCGTTTGTTATTGGCTTTTTGTACCGCTTGCACGCCTGAGCAAAGTTGCGTAAATCCCTAACCCGACCCCCGCCACAAGCAAAATTCCCCCAATGATGCCAACCATGGGGCTTTTGCGAGGGCTTTCAGGGATGATGGCAGTCTGGGCTTCCAGCTCTGAATTCGCCTGTGCCCCAAATGCGATTTCCGTAGTCTGACCTGCTTCCAGAGACAAGGTCTGGTTCAGCTCTGTGGTGCGATTATATCCTTCTGGGACTGCCACGCTGATCAGATAGTCACCCTGCAGCAATTGGTCGAAACAGGTATACCCTCTTTCCGCGGACGTCGGGTTTTGAATGTTGGTGGCAACCCCTCCCGAAGGTGTCTCGGCAGTTAACGATACACTACCCAGGCGATTGCTCACGCTGATCTCTCCACCAGGGATGGATGGTTCAGCTTCTTGCCGCATCGAATCACCATTCAGGTCGTTATAAAGTAACACGCATAATATCCCCCAGCCAGGTGAGGGCGTAGGCGTTGGGGTCTGGTTAGCCTGGGTGGGTACTACCCCGGGAATAGCAGTCGGTCCGGATGGACCCGCATACCCGATTAACAGCCTGTCGCCTGGCAGGATCGTGTCATTGGCTCCGAGGTTATTTAATTCCCGGATCTTCTCTATCTTCACGCCTGTAATGGCGGAGATACGCCATAAGGTGTCATTCGGCTGAACAATATAGATAATTTTCCCGTCCGGGCCAGGTGTAGGTGTTGGGAAAACGGTCAATTGCGCCAGGGGAGCTGCCAGGGTGTGGTAGCTTTTCACGAAGCTAAATAATAAGAGCACAACCAGGCCTGTGCAAATCAGGATACGTTTATTCATAACGGGTAAGAATTATACATGATAAGGCTTATTTCTGTCGGTTTAACTAAATTGTCTTTCTTTTGTCTATACAAGGGGTTGACAGCATTCAGAATGACTGGAATATAGAAGATAGCTCAATGGACTGACTCATTATAAGCTGAATTATTACATATTCTTGACTTCCTTTAGTTAAGTTTTTTTATTTGGCCAATCCAGGGCTGGCAAGTATTTATTGATATGGCTTTACTCATAATCTTTTTCAATCATGTACGCTTATTGGTTGATATAATATAGTTTACCTGGAGAATTGAATTATAATTCCGATAATTCCAGGATTTTAACAATACTTGTCGTTTTTCTACATATATATTGGAGGAAACAACCAATATCATCGAAGGTGGCATATCCTCATAAACCAGCCCAATAAAAAGAGCGAAGGAGAATGATCTATGCTTTACGGATACGCAGGCAAAATCCTACATATAGACTTAACCAAGGGGATTATTAGCACCGAGCAGCCAACCGAGGAATTTTATAAAACCTACCTTGGCGGGAGTGCTATGGGTACATATTACCTGTTCAAAAACACTCCCGCTGGTGCAGATCCGTTGGGTCCGGATAATACGCTGGCGTTCATGCTCTCCCCAACCACGGGGGTTTCCATCAGCGGTCAGAGCCGGATGAATGTCACCGCAAAAAGCCCCTTATCGGGATTAATTGGCGATAGCCAGGTGGGCGGGTTTTTCCCTGCTGAGCTGAAATTCGCTGGTTTTGACGGGATTGTCTTCACCGGAAAATCACCCAAACCGGTATATTTATGGCTTCACGATGGAGAAGCCGAGCTTCGCCATGCAGCTCACTTGTGGGGAAAGATCACCGGTGACGTGGAAAAGACCGTCCGGGGTGAGCTTGGTGACCCGAAGATCGAGGTTGCTCAGATCGGTCCGGGTGGCGAAAAACTGGTCCGGTTCGCGGCAATCATGAATATGTGCAACCGGGCTAATGGTCGCACCGGGATGGGTGCTGTCATGGGCAGCAAGAATCTTAAAGCCATCGCCGTGCGCGGCCACGCCAGGGTAAAAACTGCCGATCCTGCTGCTATTACGCGGCTTGCCCGCCTGGCTCCCAAGCGGGTGCAGGACATCCCCGATATGAAGGGTTTGCAGGATTTTGGCACTGCGTCAGTCTTAAATTATCAAAATACCTCGGGCGGTTTACCGACCCGGAACTTTACCAGCGGTACCTTTGAACAGGCTGAGGAAATATCCGGCGAAAATATGTCTGAAACCATCCTAAAGGAAAACGATACTTGTTACGCCTGTGTGGTTCGCTGCAAGCGCGTGGTCGAAACAGAATACAAAAATATGCACTTTGACCCACTCTACGGCGGTCCGGAGTATGAAACTCTCTCCACCATGGGGTCGTATTGTGGAATTGGTGATATCAATGCAGTATCCATCGCTCACCAGATCTGCGACCAGTATGGCTTGGATACCATCGCCTGCGGTGCAACCATTGCATTTGCCATGGATTGCTTCGAACATGGCTATCTGACATTAAAAGACACAGGTGGCCTCGACCTGCGTTTTGGTAATGCTGATGCCATGGTTGCCATGGTGGATAAAATCGCCAGGCGTGAAGGTTTGGGAGATTTACTGGCGAATGGCTCGGCATATGCAGCCAAAAAGATCGGTAAGGGTGCCGAGGATTTGGTTGTAGCTGTTAAAAACCACGAGCTGCCTGCCCATATGCCCCAGGTAAAACGCAGTTTGGCCTTGATTTATGCAGTCAATCCGTTCGGTGCAGATCATCAGTCCTCCGAGCATGACCCTGGTTACACGCCCGACACGGCCTCTTATAACCTGGAACGCATGGCTGAAATTGGTTTGACCAATCCGATGTCTGACCGGGTGCTTGATCGCGAAAAGGTCAAGATGGCGTTGTTCACCGAGCTGAATTACTGCTTCATGGATACGGCAGTTCTCTGCCAGTTTGTCTATGGCCCCGCCTGGCAGGTGTATGGACCCAAAGACCAGGCTGAGCTGATGCGTGCCACTACCGGCTGGGATTGGAGTGTGGATGACGTCCAGAAGATCGGTGAGCGCCGTTTGAACATGCTGCGTGCATTCAACGCTCGTGAAGGTGCGGGTCGGGAGCACGACACCCTGCCAAAACGCATATTTGACCAGCCCCTCAAAGGTGGTGCTTCAGATGGCGTTACAGTGACACGGCAGGAATTTGAAGAAGCCTTGGATGTGTATTATGAAATGTGCAGGTGGGATGTTGCTTCCGGTAAACCTACCCATGCCACACTGGAGGAGCTCGGTCTCGGCTGGATGGCATAGAATCTAGCGGATATAGTGATCGCACCCAGCCCGAAGAGGAGAATCACCTCTCCTTCGGGCTGGTCTTAACCTTATACATATAGATCGAGTCAGAAGCGGGTTTCAAAATATGCAAGTTAAGCTGTATGCTTCCTTACGCCAGGCTGCGGGTATAAAAATGTTGGAGGTGGACGTCAATCCCGGCACCACCATTCTTGATGTTTTAGTTGAGGTCACCACACGTATCCCTGTCCTGGTAAAGTTCATTTGGGCCGAACAGGGTGAATTATCGGAGCATGCCCATGTTTTTATCAATGGCGAAAATATAACCCATTTGGCTGGGTTAGCAACAGAATTAAAACAGGAAGATCACGTGGATATCTTTCCGCCGTTGGTGGGTGGATGAGCTGTTACTGATTGGATAAACGAGCGGGGTGAAATTTAACCTGCGTTAAAGCCACTAAAGCCAGGAGATTAAACACTATGGCTGCTGCCGCATTGGCGGCAATCCCGGGAATGATGGATTGGTTGAACAAGGTTGGGGCAACCTGATCCCCGACTGCCCTGCCAATGGCAAGGATTGCCATATGCGAGGCCAGCATGGTTGCACGCGCCGATGGCATGATCTCAGACATGAGCGGAATTCCGCTGACAATCGTGAACTCGAAAGTCAGGTAGAAGAAAAATAAACAGATCAATGCCCCTGCCAACCAGTGGCCGAATATGGGCAGAGCCAGGGCTGCCATGCAATTGCCGATGATTCCAATTGCCAGGGCTCTGCGCTTGCCAATTCGATCCGTAAATAGAGTGACCAGTATCTCTCCCCCGAGCTCAGATATCCCGATCACCACAGCTGCGATAATCAAGGACGCTATGTTGAGAGCGAAAGCTTCTCCTATCCACCATCCATAGACCAGGGTAATCGACTCATTGGCAGCCGTATACAAGCCAGCCATCGCCAGGGCAGCAATAGCTGGTGGATAGGTAAAGACCTGGCGCAGGTTCCTCAAAAAGCCGGGGTTTTCAACGTTCGGTGGTGGGTCTTTGGGTAACATCCAGGCAAGAGTGACGACGCTAACTCCGCCCAAGACAGCAATGAGTGGGAAAGGCGCCATCCAGCCCTTTCGTGCGATGATAAATCCGGCCAATGGTACGCCGATGATCGCACTTAGTGACCAGGCAAATTCGGTGATCCCCAATACCCTGGCCCGCTGTTCATACGCAACGGTATCACCTAGATATGCCTGCATGGAAGGCACAAAAATGAGATAACCGATGAACGCCAGGCTGAGGGCGACAAAAAAAGCCGGGTAAGTTGGCCAAATCACAATCAGGCTGATCGCCACCGTGTAGATGATCGTGCCAATTAATATCCCTGCCTTTCGACCACGGCTATCTGCAACCGACGCCAGGAACGGACCGACTATACCCATCAATGAACGTACTTTGATGGGGTAAGATATCGTTTGCAGGTCAACCCCAAACCCTTTTGCGAATATTAACAGAAATGGATAAATCATCCGGTAAAAAGTGTTAAATACCAACCGGACGATCACAAAGACCGCGATCTGGAAATTAAGTGAGCGCTTTATACCTGGTTTATCGCTGTATGTGATCTGACTCACGCTTGTACCACCATCTCGCAATTTGCCAGGCTGCCAGTAAGATCAACGCTACCAGCCCCAAAAAGAAGATCTGGATGCGCCAGGCGTCGCTGTTCAGGATCGGGGAGGCTGGATGCATCACATTCTCCGTTTGTTGAATCGCCAGGAGCAGAATAATCACATATCCCAGGTTCATCGCCGAGGTCAGGTTCGGCTTATCCGCCAGGCTTAAGCCAACCTGAAGCAGGATGCCAGTGACTGCAAAGACCAATGCCAATTTCCAGCGTGGTTCTGCCAGGAATAGACCGTTCCAGTTGGATTGCATTGCCCACAATGAAAGAGGCAGGTAAGTGACCCAGAAAATCAAACCTGTCCGGCCGAAAGCTTTCGACCAACGGTGAAGGTTGTCCCGTTGAGTGATCAATCCCATCGCACCGAATAATCCAGCTAATATGAATGCTGCCAGAGATACCCAGACCCACGCTCCATGCAGGTATACAATCCGGATGTGCGTCCCCAGGCTATGTTCTGCAGGTCCAAAGTTGGTCAGAAGGGCTATCGCCAGGCATGTGATAATGAAACCGATCCATCCTACGATCGGTTTATCGATTGTTCGCCGCAGTTTTTTGGGGTCATCTCCCATGCTCTACCTATAAAATACCACTAAGGTTCTGCGGTCAGCTAATCGTTTCCGAGCAATCCCCATCCGGAAGCGGTAGCCAAACGCAGAAAGTGGTGCCTTTTCCTAATGTAGATGTAACTTCGATCCTGCCTCCATGGTTGCGCACGATCCAATAAGCGATGGATAGACCCAGCCCAAAGCCTTTACCATCTTTCTGGCGGGTCCGTGATTTCTCCCCACGATAAAAGCGCTCGAAGATGTGAGGCATATCCTCGGGCGAAATTCCCGGTCCATTGTCAGTCACGGTGAGCTGTGCCCGATCAGAGACCTTTCCTAAGCCGACCACAATTTCTCCATCTTTGGGTGTGTAGTTGATCGAATTCCCGACCAGGTTGACGATCACCTGTTTTAACCGGTCGCGGTCACCACACACCAATACCTGGTCTATATCGCCGATGGTTAATTTAATGCGATCCCTCGCCAACACCTGCATTTGATTTAATACTTCCAGCAACAGCGTATCCAGCTCTACCACCTCGTGCGCCAGCGGAATTTTGCCGGATTCTGCTTGTGCGAGCAGGAGCAAATCACCAACCATCCGTGTCAGGCGATCGACTTCATCCTCGATAGTCTCCAGTGATTCTGCGTCAAATTCGTTGATTTTTCTCATCAACCCCACGTTACCTTTAATCACCGTAAGCGGCGTGCGTAATTCATGCCCCACGTCTGCCAGGAAGCGGCGTTGGGTTGAAAACAGGTTTTCCAACCGGCTCAACGTCTGGTTAAAAGCTGCCACCAGCTGACCCACCTCGTCTTTGGACGAACCTTTGTAAGGGATGCGCCGTGAAAGGTCATCTGCGCTGGTGATCTGTAAAGCCGCCTTGGTCACGTTGTCCAACGCACGAAGTGCCTGGTAGCTGCTCAACCAGGCTGCCAGGCTTGCAGCCACTATCGCGATGGCTATCCCGATGACTAACACTTCCAGCAGGGTCCTTTGGGTCGCGTTGACCACATCCATGCGAGTTCCCACCTGAATGACGCCTTCCAACCGGTGCCCGTTGCCCGCCACCAGCGGAATGGTTAACACCCTTAGGCGCGACCCTACCCGGTTTACGTCCTGGAAAAGCGGGCTTGTGCTGTGTAGTCCTGTGGTATCGAGAGGGTTGTTCAGTATACGGATATTTTGAGTTGCCCCGATCAAGTTATCGTTACGCCCCCATACTTGCACATAAATATCATCCGGCAGGTCAAGCAATCCCAGATTGACATTCAAATTACCGTTGTCATCAATCCGGGTTTTCGTAAAAACATTTTCTGCCCTGAGTAAGAGGGCATCATCCAATTGGTGTATAACCGTCGAGCTTACCGAATAATAGACGGCGATTCCAAACAAAATCAAAATGCCCCCTACTATGGATGTATATAGTAAGGTGAGCCGGCTCCGTAGGGACATGAAATTAATTTACGATGGTTCGCGCAGAACGTACCCCATACCGCGCACAGTATGCAGGAGTCGTTGCTCTCCTTGTAATTCGAGCTTCTGCCGCAAATATCGTATATAGACTTCGATAATATTACTCTCACCGCCAAAGTCATATCCCCATACGCGATCGAAAATCATCTCCCTGGTTAAGACCTGGCGTGGGTGGCGCAGGAATAACTCCAGTAGCTCATATTCTTTCGCTGTCAAAGAGATAATTCGGTCGCCGCGCGAAGCTTGCCGTGTACCGGTATCCAGGATCAAGTCGGCAAACCGCAACACCTGGGGTCGGCTAGGTTGGGCTCGGCGCAGTAAGGCGCGAATGCGAGCCAGGAGCTCATCCAGATTGAACGGCTTGACCATGTAATCGTCTGCACCAACATCCAGCCCCATCACCCGGTCATTAACCGAGTCCTTGGCAGTCAGGATCAGGATTGGCACCGGGCCACCTGCCCTCAGCCGCCGGCAGACTTCCAAGCCATCGATCCCAGGCAACATAATATCTAACACCACTAAATCAGGCGGGTTATCTCTTGCTGATGCCAAACCCGAATGCCCATCAACAGCAGTGTCTACCTGATAACCTTCATACGCCAGGCCGCGGCGCAGGAACCGTAGGATGGCCTCATCGTCTTCGATAATTAGAATTCGTGCGCTCATAAGCCCTCCGTGATTACAATATACCACAGGGCGACT
>JBGOYO010000129.1:0-7685 GCA_041479715.1 Anaerolineae bacterium | reverse complement strand
GTGGATCATCGCAAAGGCTTGCTTCAATGCTTTCTTATCAAGCACCACGGAAATTAACTCACGCGAGCCCATCCCGGAGAAATCACATGGGATTGTCTGCCCGAATCTATCGACGATCTCATAAGCAGAATAGTGAGCGGAGAGTTTGAGGCTTAGATTGACCAATCCTGACTGGGAAGCATCATTTGGGTTAAATACCGCAATTGCCGAAAGAATATTTTGCTCTGCGGGGGGGTTGGCGGGGCGCTCTTCGAGACGCGTATCGATGAGTTCACAGATATTTTCTAATGATTGATAAACAAGCGCATGGCTGATTTGATCGACCTGATCGAACCTGGTATGCATTTCATTCACCACCTGGTCGATAGAAGTACCACAGATCGAATCGTGCGGATGGCACTGCATCAATAGCTTCCAGGCGTGACGGATGACCGATTTCTGGTCGGTTTGAAACACGGGTGTGGGAACATCGTTTCCGGAGGTTGCGGATTTGGAGGAGGATTCTAGCAAGTTAATCCACGCATTTAGTGGCTCCACCCACTTCAATAGCTCAATCTCGCAGCTGTGATTCCGCTGTTTGAGCCATATGCGTGTAGACAAAACATTTTGGAGTAGAGCTGAGTGCCGGGATGACCGTAGCTCGCCATTGACAACCGGTAGCTGTTTATTCGTCGATGATAATTCTGAACGTAGGGAATTAAAATAGAGCGGTAGGCTCGAGTGAATCAGGTTGTTCAGTTCCACTTTACCTTGGAAGTAAGCGATTGCGGTGGAAAGGTCGTCAAGCGGTTCCATGTGATCGGTGCCTTGCATCAGAAGGATTTCACCCGTCACCGAATGGGACGTTAGAGAGGAGCTAAGTGTATTTATATCATTTACAAATTTATCTGGAACTGATGGAGTGAGGCTGGCAGCATTGCTGTAGCTATCGCGAAGATAAGATAACAGCACAGACGAGCCGTCTGGTGCTCTCCAATCCAGCTCACATGGCTGGTCGTCCAAACCGCGCCAGAGACAGGCGCTTTCGATCCCGAAACCACGCAGAATCTGTGGCATCTGCCCGATATGACCGAAATCGTCCGGGAGATAGCCCACCAGCATTTTCGCACCAAATATTTGGCACAGTTTATCTCCTTCGAGGAGATTGCGGATGTGTGACTCGGGGGAGACCAGGAATTCATCCGGACTTACATACCATGGGCCGATTAAAATGCGACCATTTTTGATATAGCTGATTAATTCTGCCTGCCGTTCTGGACGGATTTCAAGATAATCTTCCAGGAGGATGGTCTGCCCATCTAACAGGAAATACTTGTAAGCAGGATCATGATCCAGAATATTCAGTAAGTGGTCGATCAAATGGACCAGCTTTAGACGAAACTGCTGAAAGGTAAGGTACCATTCCCGATCCCAGTGAGTGTGGCTGATGAGATGGATTGTAGTCACAGAGCTAGATCTACCATATCGAGATTGTCAGGTCATCGGTTAACAGTTTTCAATATCAAACCAGGGAGTCCAACTTCTTTATTTCATCCCTAATTGTGGGGATAATATTCTCGGATGGAATGATCGTCTTTTCAGGTTTATCGCGACGTTTATATTCGATTCCGCCATTTGTAATGGAACGCTCGCTTACGGTAAGCCGGATTGGAATACCGATCAGGTCAGCGTCATTAAATTTAATCCCCGGGCTTTCTTCGCGGTCGTCAAACAAACATTCCAACTGCTCTGCATTTATCTCTTGGTATAGAGCTTCGGCAATAGAAAGGCTGTCGTTTTGCTCACAAACCACTTTAGAGGGTAATACAACCAGGTGGATATCGAATGGGGAGACGGTGATCGGCCATATCAGCCCATATTCGTCATGGTGCTCTTCTGCTATGCATGCCAGCAAGCGACCTACGCCGATGCCATATGAACCCATCACGATGGGGTGAGATTTCCCGTCGCGATCCAGGTAATAACAGCCCACCGCTTCACTGATCCAGGTACCAAGCTTGAATATATTTCCCACCTCAACCCCGCGAACGGAATGTAATCGGTGACCACATTCGACGCATCCATCCCCATCATTTGCTATGGTTATGTCAGCTATGATAGAAGCTTGATAATCACGGGCGTAGTTCACGTTCCGAAGATGGAAGCCTTCTAAATTTGCTCCTGAAACGAGGTTGGTACTCTGAGGAATGAGATCGTCCACAACGACCATAACTTCGGTTAACCCAACTGGTGAAGCATAACCGGGCACTGCACCTATCGCACGGATCTCCGACTCAACTGCGGGGCGGAGATCGACAGCATGTAAGGCAGTCGCGAGTTTGGTTTCGTTGACATCCATATCGCCACGCACGATAATAAAGATGAAACGTTCCAAGCGTTGCGAACCTTGAACTATCGTGGCAACCATAAACACAGCCTTCGCCGTCTTATAAGTCGGAATGGATAAAAAGGTAGCTAAATCGTCAATGGTTTTGCAATCTGGGGTGGCAACTTTTTCAAGCGGCAGCTCACGGTCATCAGTGAATGAGTGTTTTTTACGCACCGCTATCTGTCGGTTGGCTGAATAGCCGCAATGACCGCATACAATTAACGTATCTTCTCCAACCGGGCTGAGATACATGAACTCGTGGGCGATTTTTCCACCCATCATCCCAGTGTCCGATTTAACCACGGTTATAGGCAGCGAGCAACGCTCGAATATTTTTTGATACGCCTGGTAATGGGCTTCATATTGCTTATCCAGACCTTCCTGGTCTAAGTCCAAGCTGTAGCTGTCCTTCATAGTGAATTCTCTGACCCTGATTAAACCTGCCCGCGGGCGGGGATCATCACGCCACTTGGTCTGGATGTGATAAAGTAACTGGGGTAGCTGACGGTATGAATGTATCTCATCGCGGACCAGGCTGGCAATCACCTCTTCATGGGTCATGGAAAGAACCATATCGTGGTCGTTTTTATCCTTGAAGCGCCCCATCTCACTGCCAATCTGATACCACCGCCCAGTCTGCTGCCAGATCTCTGCCGGGTGAACAGCAGGCATCATGATTTCCTGCCCACCGATGGCATTAATCTCCTCCCGCAAGATATTTTCAATTTTCGTAAGCGAACGTTTCGCTAAAGGCAGATAAGTAAAAATGCCGGCGCCTAATTGACGGATGAACCCCGCCCGTAACAACAGGCGATGGCTGGCGATTTCGGCATCCGATGGAGTTTCGCGGATGGTTTGGCTGAATAATTGTGACATTCTCATAATCAAATCTCTGATGAAAAAACCCTCTGGTTTTCAATCCAGAGGGCGTTTTACGTTGAATGATACTTTCACCTGAGATACACCATCAGATCGAAAACCCAGTTCGATGGCGAATGGTAGGCAAAGGGAATAAAGAATACATGATTTTCATATTTGCTAAGTTTACCATTAGATAGAAGCATGTCAAGCAACGAAGAGTAACCAATCATCAGACATTGATCATATGAAATTGGACATTGCGCATAGCCATGTTCAACCTGTAACTGCATACATCTGATCTGGCTTCAATGTATCAGGATATTGGCTGCGCAGGAGCTTGCGGGTTTCAAAGCAGAAATGGCATGCATCCGCGTACTTGCCTTCGGTAGGAATATTATTATCTTTGGCTAATCTAAACGGTCCACCATCGAGGAGGGCACTGATGATTGGATGATTGATCGGATCAAATTCAGCCCATATCGTTTTTAAGTCCGATGCAAATAGATTCCCCAAGGAAATACCCTGGCAAATATGCAGGTCACCGTAGGGATCGACATGGACCCTCCCGGGATCAGCCAGGTTTTCATGAGGGCAGGTAGTAAATTGCTCCGCAGGGTAATGGGGCACCTTAGGAGCCAGTTTTTCCGCTGCCCGACCGCGGAACATGATAGAAGAAGCTGCGGACGGGATTTGACCAACAAACGAAAGCGCCTCAATCTCCGGCTGTTCGATGCTAATAATCCCCAGGG
This sequence comes from Anaerolineae bacterium, assembly GCA_041479715.1. Taxonomy (GTDB): domain Bacteria; phylum Chloroflexota; class Anaerolineae; order Anaerolineales; family UBA4823; genus FEB-25. The sequence goes on along the minus strand of JBGOYO010000129.1, from coordinate 3,707 downwards.
GGATATTTAATTGCTCAGCTGCCTTTGTAACACATTTGGATTGCCGGCTCACCTTTTCGGAGAAATGAAATAGATCACTGCTGATGGTCAGGTCATCGATTTTGCCAGCCAGAGGAGTAAGCCATAAAAGAGCGTCCTCATCTGAGGTAGCCCAATAACTATTGGTCACGACACCTACCTTGAAACCAAGCTCGAATGCTTGATTAATACCTGACAGCATGGTCTGGTAATATAAAAAGGGCTCTCCGCCTTCAAAGTAAATCCATTCGACCGATCCAGCTTCTTTCGCCTGGCTTAATATCGTACGAATATCAGCAACGGTCATCGTACCGCTCTGCCATGGGCTGCCCCATACAAAGCAATGCTCGCATTCGAAGGTACATTGGTAGGTCAATAACAGATGAAGTCCATTAAGCTTAATCATCTTATACCTTCCTATCGACAGTATAGACTTCTGGATTTACACAATAGGGTAATGGCTCACTTCGTAGGCCTGCCAGCAAATTTGCACATGCCAGCTCTGCCATCATGCGGCGTGTTTGCCAGGTAGCTGAACCGATGTGGGGCACGATGAGACAGTTCGGCAAGCTAAAGAGGGGGTTCGTTGGCGGCAACGGCTCTGGATCTGTCACATCGAGAGCTGCACCAGAAATTTTATGCACCCTGAGTGCTTCTGCCAGGGCAGGTGTGTCAACCAGAGGTCCACGGGCCGCATTTATCAATATTGCAGTCGATTTCATTTTAGATAGGGTGGCTTGATTGATCATCCCACGAGTTTCGGGAGTGAGGGGTGCATGCAACGAAATAATATCACTTCGCTCAAGCAGCTCATCGAGAGAGACTTGTGACGCAGCACTCACCACCTTTAATTGCGAGTCAGTGAAAATTACCTGCAAGCCGAAGCCCAGGGCTCTGCGAGCCACTGCATTCCCGATCTTTCCCATCCCGATGATCCCCAAAGTTGAACCCTTTAGTTCCATTCCCAGCCAACGTGCCGGCGACCATGTGTTCCACCGACCCTGGCGCGCATCCAGGCTAGCCTGAGGGATATTTCTGGCGATGGAGAGAAGTAATGCCATGGTGAGGTCCGCTGTGCTTTCAGTCAGCACACCAGGCGTGTTCCAACTGGGATTTTGCGCAAGGTGCATGCTTTTATATCGATGTTATCCACACCCACAGCCATATTGCTGATCACCCGGAGCTTCGGAGCCTGTTGGAGCACTATTTCCGTTACGGGGATGGTTAATAGGGTGAATAACCCTTCTGCCCGGGGTAGCATTGCGACCAGCTTAGGTTCCAGCTTGGTCGCATCTGTAGGGCCGATGAACAACTCACACTTACCTTCCAATGAAGATATCCATTCTCGAGGAAGGGCGTGAGTCATAATAACAATCGGTAGCTTATCATCTGACATAATAGCGATCCCGAATAATTTTGGGTAAACGAGGGTCTGAATGCAGTTCTCGAGAAGATTATACCCTAGACAATCGCATGAATTTCCGAAAACGAGTGGGATATACTCACTAAACCTTAATCCAACAGGAAAACTTCTCTATTGACCATGATTTCCTTTCAGGTTATGCTTAACCACTGTATGAATCCAAAGGAATTATCGCGGAAAAATTTTATCAAGTTGCTTGGGCTGGGTGTGACCAGTTTGGGTGTCAAACCTATTTTAAATCTACACCAAGAGACACAATTCCCTGATTATGATAGATTAGGGAGGGTGTGTATCATTGGCATGGTGAACATTAAATCCGCGCCGTATGAAGGCAGTGATACCGTTGGGGTATTATATGAAGACGCAGTCATTCCTTGGCTGCGGGAAGTCGTCGCCAAGGAGCCCAATTACAATTACTATAACCAACGCTGGGTGGAAACCCAGGATGGGTTCGTTTATGCAGTCAATATCCAACCGGTGCGCAACATTCCCAATCAACCGATAAATGACTTGCTCTCAACGAGCATTGGTAAAGGCATGTGGGCAGAGGTGACAGTGCCTTATGCAGATGTAACACTTGTTAACGGTCCCTCATCTAATTCGTGGGTAAAAGCGAGAATAGACCAGGGTTTACCCCTGCGGGTGTATTACGGGCAAGTTTATTATATCGACCTGATTAAAACCGATAAAAACGGAGATGTATTTTACCGTGTGAACCCCAATTATTATGGTGGAGTAGACATGTTTTGGGTGCCTGCTGAAGCTATGCATGCAATATCAGAAGATGAGATCAGCCCGATCAACCCAGGGGTTGAGAATAAGAAAATTGTCGTCGATGTGAGCCGGCAAACCATCTCATGTTTCGAGGGCGATACGGAAGTATATTACTGCCGCGTTTCCACTGGTGCCAAGTTCGACATGTACGGCAATCCTGTGGAAAAATGGTCCACTCCCGTTGGTACCTATGTGATTTCACGCAAGTTTATCTCGCTGCAAATGAGCGGTGGGACTACTGGCGCGCCATATGATTTGCCGGGGATAGGGTGGGTATCGGTGTTTGCCACTGGCGGAGTGGCGATTCACGCCACGGTCTGGCATAACGACTTCGGGACTCCCAAATCACACGGATGTGTGAATACCCTGCCTGAAGACGCCAGATGGATATTCAGGTGGAGTCTTCCGCAAACACCCTATGATCCGGGTATGGTGGATATATCCATTTCTGGCGATAAAAGCACCACCGTCAAGGTGATTGAATCGTGAAGAAAGCCTGCTTGCAGTTATATAATTCAATATACGTAATATTGTTATGGAGATATTAAGTGGTAAGCATGAATAATCCTGCGGCAGCACCGGTGAGATCTAGAGGTCGCGCCTATCTGTTCCTGCATGCTCTTGCATTTGTGCTGGGTTTTTCGATCATATTTGTGATCGGCTGGGGAGGTGCAGCAACCATCCTGGGTCAATTGTTCGTCACCAACAAGTTGTGGATTGCACGTATCGGGGGATTAATATTGATCATATTCGGCTTTGCAACTATGGATTTGATCCATATCCCTTGGTTCAATATGGATACCCGCAAAGAATACTCAGGGAAAACTGGCACATTTTGGGGATCGCTTGCGATGGGCTTATTTTTCGCTGCAGGTTGGAGCCCTTGCATCGGCGCAACGCTTGGCGCAATCCTGACCCTCGGCTTCAACTCCAAAACGGTGGGTCAGGCGATGATGTTATCGCTTGGGTACTCGCTTGGTCTAGGCATCCCATTCCTGCTGCTGGCGTTAGCCGTGGATCAAGCAATTCCTGTGGTTAAACGCCTGCGTAAACACCTCAGGTTATTCCAGATATTCTCTGGTGCGCTGATCATCACTATTGGGATCTTAATGATCACACAACAAATGACTGCTATCGCACGCTGGGCACTTCAGTCCGGCTTTTACCTGGATTTCCCCTCCAGTGGACAGGTTCCGGGTATGCTCGCCGCGGTAGCTGCCGGTGCCCTATCATTTTTGTCACCATGCGTGTTACCACTGGTTCCTGCTTATCTAGGTTATATGAGTGGGCAGGCACTGGCTGCTACGAAACAAGACATCGTCGAAGAGGCAAAAGCATAGCTTCCCAACCCAGAGAAGCAATTTATAAAACTATGAGACGAACATTTGCTCAACGTATGCCTGGTTTCCGGGGTCGGATACGTGTAGATATTTTTCAAGCTGTAAAATACGTGTGACATGGAGACGGTAGATGATTGAAGTTACGCTTTATG
>JBGOYO010000128.1:0-7699 GCA_041479715.1 Anaerolineae bacterium | reverse complement strand
CTTCTTTTACTCCTCCAGTCAGGGGGCTTTTACCGCCAACTGATATACGATCACAACTAGATAGCATATGCCCGACGAGCAATCCAGGGGAAAATATCAGCTTATTAAGTGGTCCGAGCGGTTCACACATCGGTGGGACTTGATCCAGCAGAATACGCCCAACCATACCTCTACCTCCCAACTTCTCCCAGGTTGGCGGTACGGCTTCACGCGTCACCTTATTCGTCCTGCTGTTCACCCGCCATATGCACAGCTCATAGTTGGAAGTGATTTTGTCTTCCATTCAAAACTCCTGTTTATTCAAATAATAAATTGTTTATAGCTTCTCGAAATATCTGGGTATGATACTCCACATCATTGATGGTTGTATCGGGAGCGATCAGTGCCATATTGTGGAACGGTGTCATTAAAATGCCTCGATTGATTGAATATAAATGCATATACCGGTCGAGTTCACTATCAATGGCTTCGAATGCCTCACCACCGTTTCGTGGTGCTTTCTCACGGAACCAATATTCGCTCCTGCAGCCCAACCGTTTGACAATCCAGGGTAATCCAAATTCGCTGATCACGGATTCTACCCCATGTGTGAACCGAATTGAGAGCTCAATCGCTTTTTTATAGGCATTCTCAGTCAACACGTGTTCGAGCGTGGCTTTCATGGCGGCAATCGATAGTGCATTGCCTGCCAACGTCCCACCGATGCCACCTACGTCAGAATCATCAAGATTCAGACGATCATTGAATCGATCAGCAATATCCTGTGAAAACCCATAGACTGCTGCCGGAACACCTCCCGCTAGTGGCTTCCCTAAGGTGAACATATCCGGCTTCAATCCGTATTCACCAGTATAGCCGCGCGGCCCGGTGCAAATCGTGTGGGTCTCGTCGATGATCAGCAGTGTACCCGTAGCTCTGGTGATTTGCCTTAGCGCATCATGATATCCGGGGTCAGGATGGATAATTCCGATATTGGTCATCACTGGTTCTGCCAACACGCAGGCAACATCACGCGGGGTTAATGCCTTTTCCAAGGCCTCAATATCGTTGAACTCAATCACCTTGGTCGTTTCGACCGGGTTCACCGGTGGACCCAAGTTACCCTGCCGCGGCCCGGGTCCATCAGGATTTATGGCAATAAAGGTTTCGTCAACGGTCCCATGGTAGCAATAGTTATATACGAGGATGTATTTCCGCTGCGTGACCTCCCTTGCCATGCGGATGGCGAAGCGATTGGCATCCGTTGCCGTCAGGGTAAACTGCCAATAAGGCAACCCAAATCGATGCTGCAACTCTTCACCTACCCAAATGACATCTTCAGTGGGCAGCATATAGGTGATGCCTTTTTGAGCTTGTTTGTAAATCGCATTCACCGTTTCTTCGGGGGCATGCCCGGTCATTGCCCCGGTATCGCCCAGGCAAAAATCGATATACTCATTCCCATCAACGTCAACAAAATGAGCCCCCTTCCCCTCTTTTACAAATACGGGAAAAGAACCTGCCCAACGGATCATCCATAGCATCGGCACGCCGCCTTGCAAAGATTTACAGGCGCGTTGGTACAGATCATAGGATTTCTTATGCTCAGCATGAAAGCGAGTTTCTTCTACGCTAAGCAGCTCTGTCAACCGCTGGCGATCGATGGTTATCATGGGTATACCTTAACTGGCGTTATTTACTTACTATAGATTTAAGCGCCTCAACAAATATATCGGCAGCCTCATCAATCTGTTTCTCGCTGACCACAAGGGGTGGTATCCATCGGATTACGTTATCAAATGTACCGCAAGTCAGGAGCATCAGCTTCCTTTCATAACAGGCTTGTACCACTGCCTTGGTCGTATCCTTATCTGGTTTTCGATCTTGTGTCCGGAATTCAACACCAATCATCAACCCTAAACCACGTATGTCGCCGATTACTGGGAAGTCTAATTGTACGCGCCGGAGCTGATTCATCAGCTGTTGACCTCTGAGGCGAGCATTTTCTGGCATATTCTCGTCACGCATGGCCTTTATAGTCGCCACCCCAGCAGCGCATGCAATCGCGTTCCCACCAAATGTACCACCGTGCGTCCCGGTCTGCCATCGCTTCATCAATTCAAGACGGCTGAAGACTCCCGAGAGCGGTAATCCTGAGGCAATCCCCTTGGCAACGGTCATTATGTCGGGTACGACGTTGAAGTGTTCCTGGGCAAACCATTTCCCTGTTCGCCCAAAACCAGATTGGATTTCGTCGAGAATCAACATTATCCCGTACTTGTCACACAGTTCTCGTAAGCTCATCAAAAATCCAGCCGGTGGTACAACGTATCCACCTTCGCCTAATACCGGTTCGAATAAAATAGCTGCGGTTTCCTGCGGCGCGGTTTGAGATAAAAACAGGAATTCAAGCTCATCCAGGCACCACTGCTTAGTTTGTTCGTCACTCCAGCCATAACGATAGCTGTACGGGTATGGGGCCACAAACACACCTGACATCAAAGGCTGGTAACCTGCGCGATAGACGGTTTTGGAAGTAGTTAAAGACATTGTGCCAATCGTCCGCCCATGAAAGCTGCCCTGGAAGACGATGATATTGGGTCGGCCGGTAGCGTGACGTGCTAATTTGATTGCTCCCTCAACGGCTTCAGCACCAGAATTTGTAAAGAAGAATCCATCTAGGGCCGGATTCACCACCGTTCTCAGCTCACTGACTAATTCCAACATCGGTTTATGGATGACGATATTGGCTTGCCCATGAATTAATATGCCAGCCTGCTTGCGGATGGCCTCAACCACCTTAGGGTGGCAATGACCGGTATTCGTTACCCCAATCCCACAGGTAAAATCCAGGTATTTAGTCCCGTGGATATCAACTAAATAACACCCCTCTCCATGGTCTACTTCAATCGAAAATATCCTCGACCACACGGGCGATAAATTTTGTTTAGTCTCCGATTCATAACTCATAGTCATCATCTCTTTTCAGATTACAATTCCTTTATTCCATGAGGAAATCCGTATTCAGCCATTTTTCCCATGAATGGAATGGGATCAAACGCTTCGGGTCCGAGTACGCCAACACCTTTCCAAGTGCCGTTATTAAGTAATTCCCATCCAATCACCGCATTGAATGCTGTCTGTGCGACAACGGCCTGACAGCCAAACCTGCGCATGCAGTCTTCATTATCCGCCACCTGATAGAGATAAACCCGTCGAGGTTTCCCATCTTTGATACCTTTCACCCAGGTGCCTGCACAGGTTTTACCGAACATCTGATCACCAAGGTGTGCCGGGTCGGGCAGGCAAGCAGCCACAACGTCTCGCGGTGCAACCGAGACATCCTTGACTTTGATCAATTCCTTATTGTCCAGGCCAATCATATGCAGGGTCTTTAAAACGCCGATGAATTTATCTCCCAATCCGTACTTGAATGTCACCCGTTTCGTCTTCACCCAACGTGGGATCAGCAAAACCTCTTCATGCTCGACGTTTACCACCTCAACCTTTCCTATCCCATCTGGAAATTCAAACACTTCAGGTTCAGAGAATGATTGGGTGGTAAACCATCCCCTGCTTTTCTCCCAAATCACAGGGGGATTCAAGCACTCTTCAATGGTCGTCCAGATGGAAAAATTAGGCGCAAATTCATATCCTTTGACTTCGATATTAGCTCCATCTCGAATTCCTATCTCTTCTATCTCATCAAACAAGTAATCCTGGGCGTAGCGGGCAAACACATCCGCCATCCCCGGTTCGACACCCAAGCCCACCAGGGCTAACAAGCCTTTCTGCTCCCACAACTTCGTTCGTTCGAATTGATAATCGCCAAGCTTGATCCCACATTGGTTGAAAGGGTCTGTCGGATGTGGCTCCGATAAGGTCATCGCCATATCCATATAATTGCATCCATAGCTATAAGCAGCTTCGAAAATAGGTATGTTGTAACTTGGATCGCAAGCGTTCATGATCAAATCGACTTGGTATTTCCGCGCCAAAGCCACAATCTGATCCTCGAGTTTTGCATCCACCTTTTCGGCTGGGAATCGATTGTCATCACCCAATTTCGCCTGTACTTCTTTCACGCGAGCGAAGTTGTAATCCGCCAGAACAATCTGCTCCACCCACGCGTGAGGTTTCGCGATCATCACCATAGCTTCTCCAACACCCCCAACGCCAACTAGCAATATTTTCATAACTCATCTCCTTAATATTAAATAGGGCAATATATTACACTATTCGGTATGACTTTTAGTCATATCAAATAATGGTTTTTATCACACTTTTGGTTACAAAAAACGATTTTGAAACCCGACCCTTGAAGACAAAATACGCTTCCAGGATCGGGTATTTTTCCTCATTACACTTATTTCGATTTAAAATCGGTCCACAAACTGTCGTAAAGAGCAGTAGCTGCACCTACGTCGACAATTGGTTTGCTATTCGCCAGGAATGTATCATCTGGGTTCGTTCCAGAAAATCCCATATATTGTTCATATAAGGTGGGATCATCAGTTTTTAACAAATCCAAAGCAGCTTTATTTGGATTGGAATATGGGAATTCCTTGGTGATCAAAATGCTTTGTTGAGGATCCATTACCCAATTGAGGAATAGCATCGCGGCATCTTTATGAGGTGCACCTTTTGGAATTGCCAGGTTATCAAACCAAATCGTGCAGCCTTCGGTGGGGCAAATATAGGCGACGTTCGGATCATCTGCAAGAGCCAGTGAGGCATTGCCGTTATATACTAACCCAGCCCAGGTCTCTCCGCTGATTATTGCAGTTTCAGGAGCATCGCTATCGAATTTAAGGATATTGGGTTTTAACTCGAGAAGTTTTTGCTCTGCCTGGGTCAGCTCGTTTTCATTAGTTGAATTGCGGTCATAGCCTAATACTTCTAGTGCCATTCCCATCACCTCACGCTCGTCATCAAGGACTACCAAGCGACCTTTGTAAGCGGGATCCCACAAGTCGGTCCACTTTTTAGGCTCAGATGGTACGACTGTCTTGTCGTAAATTAATCCAGTTGTCCCCCATTGATAAGGAATTGTATATTTATTGCCTGGATCGTAATCACGGTTGACAAAGCGGGGATCTAAATTACTAAAGTTCGTTAATTGAGCTGAGTCAAGCGGTTCCAGCATATCCTGTTTAATCATTATCGCAACTGTATAATCACTGGGAATGATGACATCATAACCAGATGCTCCAGCCTGCAATTTAGCCAGCATTTCTTCATTAGAGGAGTAAGTATCATAATTGACTTTTATACCATATTTGGTTGAGAAATCATCTAATAACTGCTGGGGCACATATTCAGACCATGCATATAGATTCAATGTATCCGATTTCACTTGTACCGCGGTAGGTTCTACTTGAGCTGCGGTCGGTATAACCTGTCCTGTGGTTGGTTGAGCAGGGCTTGTGGGCGCCTGCGTTTGACCCCCACTACAGGCTGATAAAATCAATACTAAAGAAAGCAACACAAAACTAATTATTTGGATCTTCTTCATATCATCCTCCTTCTAATGACTTACTTTTATGTTTTTCGCCTTTGTGCAATTTGTCCGAATACCAAGAGAATAAATATAATAAGCACCCATAATGTTGACAACGCATTGATTTCTGGTGTGACAGCGGTTTTCACCATTGAATATACTCTAAGCGGTAAAGTTGTTGATCCTGGACCGGCTGTGAAATAAGTTATCACATAATCGTCGAGGGATAAAGTTAGCGCCAACATAGCGCCTGCTAACACGCCCGGCATGATTGTCGGTAGAGTAATACGCCAAAATGTGGTCAATTCATTAGCACCCAAGTCCATCGCTGCCTCATCGATGGCTTTGTCGTAGCCGTGCAGCCTCGCTCTGACTACCAGGGCTACAAAAGGTATACTGAAAGCAATATGAGATAGGGTAATGGTGCTCAATCCCAAGGTGAAGTTAATCATCACAAAAAAAACCAACAAAGATATTCCCATTACCACTTCTGGGATAACGATAGGAATATACATCACAGTCTCTGAAGTATTATATAAAGGAAACCGGTATCGATACATCGCCAGAGCAGCCATCGTTCCGATGATGGTGGCAATTAAAGTAGAAATAAACGCGATCAGGAGGGTATTTCGAGTAGCTAAAAGTATCTGTGCATCATGGAATAATACCTGATACCAATGGAATGTGAATCCTTCCCAGTGAATATTCAGTTTTTGAGTATTAAAGGAAAAAATGATCAGAATCAAAATGGGAGCATAAATGAAAACATATACGAGCAGCGAATAAATGCGCAGCCAAAGAGCGGGTTTTTTCTCACTCATACTAACAGTTCCTCACCAAACCCGGCTTTACGCGTGTAATACAGAGTCAATACCATTGTCATCAACATCAATACCATTGACGCGGCTGCCCCGAAAGGCCAATCCCTGGCAGTCAAAAATTGGTTCCTGATCACATTCCCAATCAGTATCGTTTTTGCACCACCCAGAATATCGGGGACTACAAACATCCCCATGGCGGGAATAAAGGTCAGGATCGTTCCGGCAATCATACCGGGTACACTGAGGGGTAAAGTAACGCGAAGAAATGCCTTCCAGGGTGGTGCGCCGAGATCAGCGGCGGCTTCGAGCAAGGAATTCTCTATTTTTTCGAGGGATGTATACAAAGGCAGTACCATAAAAGGTAAAAACTCGTATACCATACCAATCATCACTGCAGTAGGAGAATACAAAAGGTTTAAAGGTGATTGAGTTATATGCAGCGCTTGCAGGAATGCATCTAATAACCCGCCAGACCTTAAGATGGTCATCCATGCATAAATGCGGATGATGAAATTAGTCCAGAAAGGGAGCAGAATCAAAAAAAGTAAAAGTGATCTTTGCCTGGTAGGTGCACGCGCAATGAAATATGCCAATGGATAACCTACTAAAATGCAAATGACCGTTGTACCAAAACCGACTAACAACGAAAATGCTAAAATTTTGGCGTACAGCGGGTCAAAGAGGCGTGCATAATTTGTCAGGTTAAACTTGAATTCTACCTGTCCATAGGTTCCCCTGGATAAAAAACTTAGGATAGTGACTAGAATTAACGGTAATACGATGAGAACAAATAGATAAATATTGGTTGGAGAAATAAGTAATAATCCCTGGGCCCGTGAGTTTTCTCTCAACAGTTTCGCGATTGAAAACTTACCTTTTGGCTTTTCACTTACTTGCTCGGGAATCATCCGATGTCCTCCGGCAGAATCAAGGTATTATCATAAGGAATAAAAATCCGTACGGAATCTCCTACAGAATAATATGCCTCTGGATCTAATGTAGAAATCGCATTTTGTTCCCAAACCTTCATCCGAACCCCAGGTCCCAACTCTATTACGATACGCGTGTCTGAGCCAATATAAGCAGTGACGATAACCCTACCTTTAAGTTGGTTCTCTGGAATTCCTTGACTACCTACCTCCGATCCATCATCATCAACCAGATGAACTTTCTCCGGTCGGATTGAAACCGCGACGGATTGACCTACGCTTAACTCGCCAATACCAATCCCATAAATCTCTTGTTCAGGAGAGGTCAGAGTAACGGTAACTTTGTCCTTATCAATCGTTTTTACAGTACCAGATAAAAAGTTTGTCTCTCCAATAAAATCTGCCACAAACTTACAGTTCGGTCGCTCATAAATCTCAACAGATGAGCCAATTTGCAATGCCTTCCCGCG
>JBGOYO010000127.1:0-7860 GCA_041479715.1 Anaerolineae bacterium | reverse complement strand
TCACGCCTGGAAGCTATTGATGCAGTGCCATCCGCACGATTCGATCTGTGGTACTTCTATCGACCAGGTGGTGAATGAAATGCATACCAGGTTCGATCAGGTCGATCAAATCAGCCATGAGCTTGTAGATCAATCATTAATAAATATCTGTGAACTCATCGACACCCGTCTCGACGAGCGCCCCGCCCAGCCCCCCGCAGTGCAAAATATTCTTTCAGCAGTTGCAGTATTTAACCCAAATGATGCATCCCAGTCAGGATTGGTCAATCTAAGCCTCAAACTCTCCGCTCACTATTCTGCTTATGAGATCGTCGATAGATTCGGGCAGACAATCCCATGTGATTTCTCAGGGATGGGCTCGCGTGAGCTAATTTCCGTGGTGCTTGATAAGAAAGCATTGAAGCAAGCCTTTGCGATGATCCACGAGGGGCATATCGTCGGGATGGTATTGCGTGATTTTGAGATCGAGCGAAAGGAAAAATATGCCTCGGTCCGTGCTACCTTATCGGATCATGGCAACGTCAATATCAACCGGTGGAGGGACGGCGTAGCACAGATCGATGCACTCCTGGCTGACCCAACAGTGACTGAATTCCATATCCATGCCTATTCCGACCCAGAGATCCAATTATCCTTCGTGGCCAGGGACATCCCTCAGCACGGGGTTTCGTGCTACTGGATCAGGGGCCACATGGAGCCCGGTCATGAAGGCGCTAAACCAGTGAAGCTGAATCCGATTGTTCAGGCATTTATCCCGGTGATGGCTCGTGCAGCGCAGATTCCACTGTTTTCCAGGCTGTTTGGAGGTAAAAAACGCCGCGTTTCTCGGCTGCCAAAAAAGATTGAGAATGAATTCTTTGTGGTAGAAGCCCACACTACTGATGGCACCCTTACGATCATGGATAAACGTACTCATCAGGTGTACACTGGACTGAACAGAATCATAGATGGTGGAGATCGCGGTGATTTATACAATTACTGCCCTCCAGAGCATGATCTTTACATCTCCCCACTGATCATCAAGGTAGAACACGAACAACTAAATACCAATCAAAAGCTAATTTGCTATTCCCAGATGAAACTACCCGCGAAGCTCTCAGATGACCGCACATCCCGCAGTCATGAATACGTTCCGAACTCCATCATCAGCACAATTACGCTTGTTGACGGCATACCACGGGTCGACATCCACACCGAGGTCGATAACCATGCCCTCGATCACCGCCTGCGGGTCCATTTTCCCGCTCCTTTCAGCTGCACCGAAGCCTGGCATGATGGTCATTTTGAGCTAGTTCAACGACGGATTGGTATTCCGTTATACGATGAGACCTGGGAGGAGCCTCCACGACCGGAAGTGCCTCAGCGTATGTTCACCAGTATTGCCGGTGTTGGAAGAAGCCTCACCATCGCCAACTTAGGTCTACCTGAAGTGGAAGTGTTAAAAAACCAAGCTGGAAACTCCGAAATCGCCATCACCCTACTACGATGTGTCGATTGGTTATCGCGCGATGACCTGACCACGCGCAAGAGTCACGCCGGACCTATGGAGGTTGCTGTACCAGGCGCCCAGATGGTCGGTAGGTTCTCTTTCGATTATTCCATCATTCCAGGCGACGCTCAGTGGCGGGAGTCCATCCCCCAGGCAATTTCTTTTAACGCACCCTTGAAAGCCATGACTACCTCGGTGCACCCTGGTCTGTTGCCTCCCGTGAGCTCACTCATCGAAAATTCCTCTATAGATTTAATGCTTACAACTATCAAAACGGCTGAAGATGGGTTCGGTATAATCATCCGCGGATATAACCTGTTGGATTCACCCATCCATACTTCGCTAATGATGATCGTTCCAATCAAAAAAGCCGAGCTCGTGAGCATGAATGAGAAATTGATTGAAGCTATACCAATATCTCCCGGAGGATCGATTGATCTCCATGTGGGTGGTCACAAAATCGTCACTCTCCGCATACAATATTGAGTCTCGTGGGAAAACCTTAATGGCCCGATTTTTGATTCTACCTTGCCCTAAATCCGTTGAGCTCGGGCAGATAATTTGTTGAATATATATGTTAATGTTTCTTAACCTTTAAGTATCTGGCCAAAGGATAACATCCTGTTCGGAAGTATAATAATTACAGATCGAGTATTTCACGTAGGAGAAACTAAAATGCCAAGCTGGCTTGGAGCACCTGAGTTATTAATTATCTTGATTATAGTAATCCTTATTTTCGGAGTTGGTCGGATTGCCAATATTGGTGGAGAGCTGGGCAAAGGGATCAACGCATTCCGCAAAGGCTTGAAAGGTGACGAAGAAGAAGTAAAACCCCAAGACGAGCAGAAGAAAGAATAACAAATAATACCCCCCAAGAAATTGTTATTCGTTCAGGGTATCGTATATTGTTAATATTTTCTCTCTTATTCTAAAAACATCTCACCGCTGAAATAAATCAGCGGTTTTTTTCTTTTGATCATGAGTTCTACTTGTATGGTGATTATGGGGAAATAATTGCAGTAATCTATTCATGAATCGATCAGCTTATCTGTCACCGCCGGACAGCTGAAAATAAACCATTTCTAAGCGATAATAGTTTATCTTTCTAGGAAGCAGTTAATAAATTTATCGGGCTGAAAAGTATCCATTATGCCGGGCGCCCGCATAACGCAGATGCAGGCACCCGGAAATGATTTACATCAACTCATTTTAAAGAACGAAGTCAGCTTCATGGCAAGGTTTAAATCACCCTTTAGCATAAGCTTACCTTGCATGAATGCAGCCATCCCATCCATTTTTCCTAGAAGGACATCGCCAAATTCCCTGCCATCCGCGGTCAGGGTCATCTTGGGGTTTTCCGCCACTCCTTCCGCTACTTTGCATGCCCCATCCTTGATCGTGATGATCCAATCGCCGCCCTCTTCCCCGGTCAGGTGGTATTGAATCACCGCATCCACCCCGGCGGCTCTTTCAGGCCTAAATGCTTTCTCATGGTTCAGGATCAACTGGCGAACGGTGTATTCTGTCATCATTTCTCTCCTTCAGTAGTGATTCCCCTTATATTGGGTATTTTAATTCAGGTTTTCGAATATCCCCGCCGCTCCCATACCGCCCCCGATGCACATGGATACCATCCCAAATTGGACGTTTCTGCGCTTCATTTCGTAGATCAATTGGGTGGTCAGTTTTGATCCCGTACATCCGAGCGGATGCCCCAACGCGATAGCGCCGCCGTTTACATTCGTGATATCCGGGTTGAGGTTGAGTTCGCGGATGACTGCCAGGCTCTGAGCGGCAAAGGCTTCATTGAGCTCGATCAAACCGATATCTGCCAGTCGCAGGCCACTCAGATGAAGCGCCTTTGGAATGGCAACAATTGGGCCAATCCCCATATACTCCGGATCGACTCCACCAACCCCAAAAGCCACAAAACGCACTAACGGTTTTAGACCCAAACTTTCGGCTTTCGCCCGCGACATCACCATGACTGCTGCTGCTCCATCCGACATCTGTGACGAATTGCCAGCCGTAACCGTCCCGCCTTCCTTGAATGCTGGTTTTAACTTTCCCAGGGCTTCGATTGTTGTGTCGGCGCGTGGACCTTCATCCCGATTGAAAACAAAAGAGTTTTTCTTCACACTTCCCGGCTGGTTATATTCGACCAGCTCGACATCTACCGGGACGATTTCAGCATCGAACAACCCGGTTTGGATGGCGCGGTTGGCTTTCCGATGGCTATCCAGGGCAAATGCATCCTGGTCTGCCCGGCTGACACCGTATTTATCTGCCACATTTTCCGCTGTCAGCCCCATTCCAAGGTAGGCTCCTGGCCATTCTTCCGCCAGGTAGGGGTTAGGCGAGAACTTCAACCCGGTCATTGGCAACATGGTCATCGATTCGGTTCCACCCGCTATAACGCAGTCCATTTGACCTGCCATGATCCCGAATGCGGCATGGGCAATACTCTGCATGCCAGAGGAGCAGAATCTATTGATGGTTTCCGCAGGGACGGTGACAGGCAAGCCCGCCCGTAGCGCCACCAGGCGCGACATGTTCAATCCTTGTTCGCCCTCGGGGAATGCGCAACCCAGGATGACGTCATTGATCTCTTCAGGTTTTAACCCTACAACCTTCTTCAGCAAATCCTTAATCACCACCACAGCCATCTCATCCGGTCTGACAGTGGCCAGGCTACCACGCTTGGCTTTTCCAACCGGCGTCCGGCAGGCCGCCACGATCACAGGATCACGAGTAGAATCATTTGAATTCATAGTTAACCTCCATTTCTAATTTCGTAAAGGCTTACCGGTCTGCAGCATGGCAATCATACGCTGGCGTGTCTTCTCTTCGCCGCACAGCGAGATGAAGGCTTCACGTTCCAGGTCAAGGATATACTGTTCATCCACCCATGTGGAATGACTCAACTCTCCACCGGTCATCACGCCGGCCAATTTTCCCGCCATATGTGCTTCATATTCAGTGATATATTTACCCTCTTTCATCATATGGATGGCTACACGCATCGCACCTAAAGCGTCTCGCCCAGCTGCGTAGATCTTCTCCGGTATGGGAGGATGATATCCAGTGGCGGCCATGTGTAACACTTCCTTTTTGGCTTCTGCCAGCAATAGATCTTTATTCATCACCACCCGGTCCAATGGCCCCAGGATTCCCATCTGGCGCGCTTCTTCCGCGCTGGTCGCCACTTTCGCCAGGCCGATCTGCATAAACACCCGCTGCAGGAACGGCAATGCTTCCGCGTTTTCTGTCCTCATCGCTGGGTTCACAATCCGGCGTAACATTTCCTTCGTTCCCCCTCCGGCGGGGATAACGCCCACTCCGAACTCAACAAAACCGGTATAGAGCTCCGCCGCTGCCACAACTCGGTTGGCATATACCGTGATCTCCGCACCGCCACCCAATGTAAGCCCAAACGGCGCCGCGACCACCGGCTTGGGATGGTAACGTGAGCGCATGTTCATGTCCTGCATTTTCTTGATGGCTGCTTCCAGCGTATCCCATGCTCCCATTTGTGCGGCCATCACCACCATCATGATGTTCGCCCCGCCCGCACAGAAGTTTTCCGCTTCGTTGCCGATCACAAGGCCTTCGAAATCCGTTCGCGTGCGTTCCTGAGCCTCCAGAATCATATTGAAGATATCCTCATCCAGGCTGTTCACCTTGGTGTGGAATTCTACGCATGCCACCCCATCACCCAGGTCATACAAAGTTGCACCGGGATTTTTGTTGATCACCTTCTGCTCTTTCAGCAGCACCAGCGATTTCGGACGTTTGATTTGTTCATACTTACCGAGAGAAGGGTTGTATACACCAACTTTTGTGCCCGATTCATATTGATAAAAGGTCGGATTTCCCGCGCTGACCATCGTCTCGACCCACCTGGCGGCTGGGAAGCCGGCAGTTGCCATTGCTGCTGATGTTTCCTTGACGCCCAGCATGTCCCAGACCTCAAATGGACCCGCTTCATGCCCAAAACCCCATCTCATCGCATCATCCAATGGTTTGGGAGTATCGGCGATCTCAGGGATACGCTCGGAAGCATACGCCAGTCCCTGGTAAGTCAATGCCCGTACGAGCTGCCCCGCCCGATCTTCCGCAGCTAATAAAACGCGTAATTTCTCACCCAGGTCCTCAGCATCCTTCACTTTCCCTATCGATTCAAACCGCACTTTCACCGGGGCCTGATAATCCAGTGTGTTCAGGTTCAACGACCAGAACTCGCGGTTGCCATCGCCTGACCGTACCTCCTTGTAGAATCCCTGCTTGACTTTATTACCGAGCCAGCCTTTTTCGACCATCGTGTGGATCACATGGTTTACCCGCTCGGAATTCAGATATTTTAATGCCTGCAGATCATTCGGGATGGCTGGAGCCAGGTTGTTCCCCACGTGCTCCCAAACATCCAACCCGACCAGGTCAATCAAGCGAAATGTCGCCGTCTTGGGTCTCCCCATCACTGGTCCGGTGATTGCATCCACTTCCTCCACGCTGTATGCGTTTGCCAAGATGTAATCCAGGGCAAATGCCCCGCCCCCAAACCCCAGGCGGTTGGCGATAAAGTTAGGGGTATCCTTGCACAGCACAATACCCTTACCCAATCGATACTCACCGAATTCGCTAATTGCATTTATGATTTCTGGTAAGGTATCCCTTGTTGGGATGACTTCCATCAGCTTTAAATAACGCGGCGGGTTAAAGAAATGCGTGCCCAGGAAATGCTGCCGGAACCCTTCCGACAAGCCCTCAGCGATCGAATGGATCGGGATTCCGGAGGTATTCGTACTGATGATGGTCTCCGGTGATCTAATAGCATCGATGCGGGTCATTAGCTCACGCTTGATGTTTAGATTTTCGATGATTGCCTCAATCACCCAATCTGCCGACTTAATTACCTCGAGATCATCTTCCAGGTTGCCTATCGAGACGAGAGCCGGAGTATCCGTAGTGAAAAATGACGCTGGGCGTGATTTGATCGCTCGATCCAGCCCCTGCTGAACGATCCGGTTGCGGACGGCTTTATCCTGAAGGGTTAATCCTTTTTGTTCTTCTTCAGGGAGCAATTTATTGGGTACGATATCTAAGAGCGTAACTGGCACTCCGGCATTGGCTAGATGCGCCGCTACCGCCGCGCCCATGGTCCCTGAGCCGATGACCACTGCCTGAAATATTTTATATTTCATGGTTCCTCCTTCGTGATGACCTGGTATATGATCGTTAATTTGGCGATCCCGCTTTGTTCTCGAATAGTGTACTGATAGTTATCCCGATATGTTCAGCGTAAGTCCCTGCCGCTGTATCCCAGGATGTGCCTGGCGACGATGAGCCGGTTGATCTGCCCCGTCCCCTCGTAGATATCGCTAATTTTTGCATCCCTGAACCACTTCTCAAGAAGTAGGTCACGGCTGTAACCCAAGGGACCCATGATCTCAATGGCACGCTGAGTGATCTTGGTGACCACATCCCCGCCCCTTACCTTTGACATGGAAGCTTCGAGCGGGTTGGATTTGCGGTTATCTGCCATCCATACTGCCTTGATGACTAACAGCCAGGCAGAACGCAGCATCACTTCCATATCAATAATATCCCGTTCAATGCTGGTCAGCTTCTGTCTTGGCAGACCGTACCGGATGGCAACGCCTTGCTCAGCCAATATTTCCTTAAGCAGCTCAAGTGTAGCACGTGCAACGCCTACAGCAGTCGCTCCAATCAGGGGTCTGGTTGCATCGAAAGTGGCCATGGCGCCTTTAAACCCGGTTGTGGTTTTTTCTTGTGCCACCTCAGGGCTACCCAGGATATTTTCATACGGCACGCGGCAATCCTGCAAGAACAACGAGGCAGTGTCACTGGCGCGGATACCCATCTTGTGTTCCAGCTTGCTTACCTTGATCCCCGGCGAATTCGCTTCCACCACAAACGGTCGCATACCAGCCCTACCAGCAGATGGGTCAATCGTTGCCCACACCACCACCAATCCGTTGCCTTCTTCAAGGCTTTTCTGTCCACCTGTGACAAAGATTTTTTCACCGTTCAAGACCCATTGGTTCTTCTCTATGTCAAGCACAGCCGTCGTCCGTATTGCTGATGTATCCGAACCTGCCTGTGATTCGGTCATCGCCATGGCGCCAAAGGCCGGCTTCTCTTCCCCGAAACGTATGAGGAACTTGGCCTGCTGTTCCGGTGTGCCGTTTGCTTGGACCGCAGCAGCCCCAAGCCCTCCGCCTGGGGTGCACAGGTAGATCCCAACATCTCCCCAAGATAGCATTTCTAGCATAAATGCCAACATCTGATAGCCAATTCGGGGACGTTCCTTACCATCAGCATCCTTTTTAGGTGTTTCCTTCGGTGCGAGT
>JBGOYO010000126.1:0-7901 GCA_041479715.1 Anaerolineae bacterium | reverse complement strand
GCTCATGCGACACGAATATCCTGACAATGCTGGAGATGGTACATTTTCCTCCCCACGGAGCCAGGTACTTTTGGGTCAGCATTTCAGGCGGTAACTCGCGCAGCACCTGGATCACGCACCCGCGGGCAGCATCGTACTCCTGCCGAGACTGTTCGATCGACACATCCTTGCGTGCCGCAACCGAGGCGGCGTTAAAACGGTCAATCCCATCCTCCACCATTGCAGCAGGTGATTCTCCGTTTTTATAAGCTAGCAAAGAGGAATAGACCAGCTCATCCCAGCCTGCAATGTGGTCCATCACCTGTTTTACCTTCCAGGTGGGGTATATTTCCGTTTGTGGAGCTATCTTCACCAGGGCCGCGTCCAGCTCAGCCCGGGAGCTCTTCATTTTCACGACCATCTCCTCAATTTTTGTATCCATATTTATTTCTCCATGATCAATAATGGTATAATCGGCGCATGAAAAATTGCAGTAACAGATACTCTTATTATACAGGTGATTGACCCCCTTCTGTGGAGCGTAAAACGCGCCCTCCCACAGAGGGCGCGTTTTTTTTATAATACAGGAGACCTGGATTAGAATTACCAGCGGGAATAATAAATCCGGAGGCGAGAATGGACGTAACCAAGATGAGTATCGATGAGCAGGTGGAATACCTCATGCGGGGTACTGAGTATGGTGATGAAGAGCTGAAGCAGGCGATGAAGAATGAGCTGCGGCAGCGCCTGATTGAAGCTAAACAGGAAGGTCGCCCTTTGAGAGTGTACTGCGGCTATGACCCCACCAAACCAGACTTGACCCTGGGTCACACCATCACAATGCGTAAATTAGCTCAATTCCAGGAGCTAGGCCATGAAGTGACCTTCTTAATCGGCAACTACACCTCTTTGATCGGTGACCCGTCCGATAAGGACAAACTACGCCCGATCCTCTCCCCCGAGCAGGTGGCAATTAATGGCCGCACCTACGCCGACCAAGCGCTGCGCGTGTTGGATCGTGAAAAGACTCTCATCCGGTACAACGCCGACTGGTTATCCAAGCTGACTTTTGAGCAGCTGATCAAGATGGCCTCCAATTTCACTATCCAGCAGTTCATCACACGTGAGAATTTTAGGCTGCGCTGGGAGAAGAACGAGCCAATCTACGTGCATGAGTTCTTTTACTCAATCATGCAAGGTTACGACGCCTTCTCCATGCACGCCGATGTGCAGGTAGGTGGCACCGACCAGCTTTTCAATATCGTCACAGCTGCCCGAAAAATCATGACCTACCTGGGTGAAAAACCCAACATTGCCATCATCATGGGGCTCCTTCCCGGGACGGATGGCGAAGTGAAGATGAGCAAATCACAGGGCAACTACATCCCCATCGATACCACCGCCGAAGACATGTATGGGAAATTGATGAGTGTGCCTGATAAAGCCATGCCAATTTATTTCCGACTGGTTACCCGCTGGACCCCGGCTGAGATTGAGGCATTGGAAAAGGATATCGCCTCAGGGAAGGTTCCTCCTATGCAAGCAAAGAAAAAACTGGCCAGTGAGGTCACCAATATTTTCTTTGGTGCCGAAGCTGCACAAAGAGCCGAGGAATTCTTTCAGACAGTACACCAGGAGGGCAGCCTTCCTGATGATATCCCTACCTACCAACTGATTGCTGGTCAAACCGTGCTGGACGTTTTAATGGATGGAAAATTAGTGTCCAGCAAAAACGAAGGGCGGCGGTTGATCGAGCAGAATGGTGTGCGCCTGGATAAGCAGGTGCTGACTGACCCTAACTTGGTCTTCCCCCATCCGGGGGTGCTCCAGGTTGGAAAACGCCGCTTTTTAAAAGTGACCGCTTAGGCATCCCACGAAAATTGAGCCTGGCCACGCTGGAATATCATCCGGTGTGCCCTTAATGTTCTAATAAGCTACTTTTTACTGCATACGACGTATAATAAGTGCAGTCATGATATAAGGAGGATTTTATGAGTGAAAACAATCCTAATGAAAACAAGTCAACAAGTGATACGATCAGTGATCAGCTTAATGAGCTGGGAAAAAACCTGCGTGACGCACTGCACGCAGCTTGGTCGAGCGACGAACGCCGCAAGCTGCAGCAGGAGATTGAAGAAGGAATGGCAAGCCTGGGGGCTACACTGAGCCAGGCAGCCAAGGATTTCTCCAGCACAACCACCGGCAAAACGATTACTGAGGATGTGAAAGACCTGCAGCAGCGCTGGAAGACCGGTGAAGTAAGCTCGAAAGTGCATTCAGACGTTATGGATGCGCTGAGGCGAGTTAATGAAGAGCTGCAAAAAGCTACCCGCAATAATCCACCTCCACCCTCGGATAAGCCGGGGTCATAGGAGGAGCTATGCTCGAAATTGAAAGGGATGTTCGGACTGGTGAGACTCAACATATAGGTGACTACGAGATCACACCTCAAACGAACGTATTCTTAGTCAAGTTGCGCGGGCGTCATGGCGGGTTGATCTGGAACCGTCCCAGGGCAGTGATCGTCAGAACTATCGATGGTGAGGAACGCATCCTGCCGGTTCAAGATGTCACCCGCAATATCCTTTGGGGCATGCTGGCTGGAGGACTGGTGGGGGCAATATTAATTGGTATGATGAACCGCAATAAATAACCTGAGAGCGAAAATAAAGGAGTGATGACTATGACAGATGAAATGAGCACGATCCAACCAGGAGAAGCAGGCCTGGACGCGTTTCAAGATACAATGGAAGAGTTCCTGGCCGCAGCCGATGTACGTGTAGTGTATGGTGAGCCCATCCAACATGAGGATACGATCATCATCCCAACCGCCGAAGTGCTGTGTGTCTTAGGATACGGAGTCGGCAGCGGGAGCGGCACAAGTAGCGAAGGACGTCCTGAAAACCCTTCAGTGGGTAAAGGCAGCGGAGGTGGAGGCGGGGGGCGCATCCTATCACGACCTGTGGCAGTGGTTATCGCTTCGCCTGAAGGCATCAGGGTGGAACCGGTGGTGGATATTACGAAAGTCGCCCTGGCTGGTCTGACTGCCTTAGGCTTTATGATCGGAATGATGTTCCGCATGAGCAGGCGTCACCGTGCCCTGCCTGCGGTTCAAGCCTAGAGCTGATTTGGGTAGCATTCCCACGAAATTATACGGTGCACCCCAGAATGAGCTGCGTTTTCGTCAATCATAGATTAATCAATTCTTCTTGATTGATATCGATCACAAAAATTAAATCCACATGGAGAGTGTAATCCATGTGGATTTTTTATATGCTGGCTGACGAGTATTGTGGTGCAATCTGGTAAAATTAACTAGCAAATTGTCTAATCTTGTGGCAATATTGTATAAGAGATAAGATGATCGTAATCGTCCTTGGAGGAATGTATGGATATTCAAACAACTGAGTTCAAGCGCTGCAGCGTGATCAAAACCAACGGCCGGATCGATGGCTCCAATGCACATGAGCTCGCGGCTGCTCTCAAAGCTGTGACGACAAAAAATATGTATAACATCGTTTTTGATATGAGCGATGTCAACTTCGTCGCCAGCGCCGGGTGGTGGGTGCTGATCGATACCCAAAAGACTTGTAAACCGAGCGGTGAGCTCGTCTTGGTCAAAGTTGATAAAGGTATCAGAGAATCGCTTAATCTTGTCGGCATGGGTTCGTATTTCTGTATCTTCGAAGACATCACGACAGCAGTGGGGAGTTTTTAACTGTCACAATGTCGACGAAAAGATTCTCGTGCAGTCTCCATAACCTGGAGAAGATCGGTGATTACATCACTGATTGTGCTAATCATGCGGGGTTAAGTGATGTTGAGGTCTATGCGGTCAAACTGGCGGTGGATGAAGCCGTGACCAACATCATTGAACATGGTTATGGTCAGGAATGTCCCAGCCGGATAGATGTTACCTGCGAGTTCTTGAACGACGGTTTGAAGGTGGTGATCTATGACGATGCTGAACCATTCGACCCCTCCTTGGTCCCCGAGCCCGAGATAAATGTCTCACTGGATGAAATCAAGCCGCGCGGATTGGGAATTTTTTTGATGCGCAAGATGATGGATGAAGTTACTTATGAGTCAAGTACAGCCATGGGTAATACCCTCAGCATGATCAAACGCCATAAACCGTAAACTGTGACCTGGATTTATGCCTGCCTGTAGCTTCCGGCAGGCATTTTTTATTCTTTCTCTCTCCCCAACAGAACCAGGGTTATATCATCAAAACGAGGTGCATCACCGACGAAGCGGTGCACCCGATCCAATATGCTTTGTTGCAACTCATAAACACTTTTACCAGTATTCATTTGAACGGTGTTCAAGATTGTTTTCCGGCTGATAAATTCGCCGGAACTATTTTGTGCATCCGTAACCCCATCCGTGTAAAGAAATAGAACTTCACCAGGCGAGATGACGATCTCATCCTGGGTCCAGTCATTATCCTCATCAATTCCTAAAGGCATTCCGTTGTTATTCAATGTTTGAATCCCACCATTCCCAAGCAAAATAGGCGGGTTGTGCCCGGCATTGGCATACCGCACGAGTCCTGTAGTCGGGTCGAGCACCGCGTAGAATACGGTCACAAACAGGTTGGCGCGGGCATTGCGCAGGATATGCTGATTGGCCATTTTCATCACCAGCGCCGGGTCGGCCATATACTCGTTGGCAAACGTGCGGATTAAAGTATTGCTTAATGCCATGTAAAGCGCCGAGCCCAATCCCTTATCGGCGACGTCGGCGATTAAAAATGCTAGTTTCCCATTCGGCAGGTTGATGAAATCATAAAAGTCACCGGCAATTTGACGAGCTGGCTCGAGCGTAGCCGTGAGCTGCCAGCCTGGGATTTGCGGGATGGATGCGGGCAAGAAGCTGGCCTGGATTGAATGCGCCAGCGAGAGCTCCTGGAGTGTTTTCTCCATGGCTAGCGACCGTGCATACTGAGTGGACTGGTGGATCGCAGACGCCACCTGAGCAGCGAGTGATTGTACTGCTGGCAGCTGCCTACGCACGGTGCGTGCATCCCATGGGATGTTCAAGGTTTGGAGCTCAATAAAAACTTCACCGATCGTTTGGTTGGTCTCCACATCCTTGATCGGGCATAGAATCACCGGTCCGGCAAGTGAAATTGTCGGATCCCATGGCAGCTTTTTTCCAGGCATGGAAAAAAACGTTTCGTTTTTCTCGCGCAGCCATTCCCAGGCAAGCTCACGGTCGAATAAAGATTTATCTGGATCCTGTATCAAGGTACCCGTGGATTCAGTCCAGATCAAGATGCCCTGTGAGGCAAACATGGATGAGACGTGCCCCTTCAATACTGCCGATAGATTCGATCCGTCTGGAGGTGCATCAAGGATGGCTCTCCCCAGCTTCTCCAGCTGTTCAATTTGGCTAGATTGCTGGCGTGAGTATTCCGCAGCCTGACTCAGTCGGCGGGCGAGAAAAGCTACCAGGATCAAGCCGATCATGAGATATACGAACACCCATGCACCTTGCGTGACAAACATACCTGCTGCTACTATCCCAAACGGGCTCGCCAAGGCAGGTAATGTAAGAGCCAATAGGAAGAAAGATATGGCAGGTCGGGTGGGAGTATGGAGCACATTTCTGAGTGACCAAACCACATAGACAATATAACCAGAATAAACCAGGCACGTCCCCAGATATTGGACAATAATCGCCAGGAACGCTGGAGCAATCGCAGAGATGGAGTAACCGCTGATTGGGATTACACCACCGACCCTTGCATAAACTGCTAAAGCGATCAACGTTGCCAGCAAATCAGATGACAGGTCAGCAAAAAACATCCTGCCATGGTTCCAAAAGGATTGGGGTGTCCGTTCATTGTAAATGGAGCTGACAAATATCAAGACATCCCAAATGACTTTCAACCACAACGCAGTGGGACCGAGGATCAAAATAGCTGCCCACACTGCAATCCCATCCATCGCGCCGTCCGAATTGGCATACCCTCCAGTGCGGATCTCAGTTACAAAGAAGAAGCGCAGGCGGTTAAAAATATACAGGATCACCGCCATCATGAGATAGGTCACCCCCTGCTTGCGAATGGATTCCCAATCCGACACGGCGATCAACCAGGCAAGTCCAATCAACGCCATCGGAGCGGTATACACCAGGGCCAGCATATCTGCAGTCGCACTCATGCGTTGCTGACCGCTATAGCTCTCCAGTTCGGGGCGTAATTTTCTTGCCAGTGTGTAAATACGATCGTTCATGAATCGAGCTACCCTATATATCCCCCCACGATTACCTGATGAAGTCTCAATTCTAATGGCAGAGACTCTCGGTTACGAATGTTTCCCTGGGTAAAAATTATACCTGATGCCTCACCCATCCAGGTTAGCGGTTGATAAGCGAACATCGGCTGGTAGCTTGCTCCCAATTTTGTACAGTCCTTGTCTGCTGCATCTCAAGGATATCAAAACCCGGTTCACACAGAACCGGGCAGGACAAATAGTTCATTCAATTATCCTGCTACCTCAGAAGGTCAACATCAGCGCCTTGGAAGCCAGGTTCAGCAGGGGCTGTGCCGCCAATGTGAGCACTATCACCAGTATCGCCGTGACGGCGGCAGTGAACTGCACCCAGAATTCAGTGCGGGCTTCCGGCTCACCTTCGCGCATGTACATGATCACGATAACGCGCAGATAGTAGTATGCCGATATCAATGAAGTGAATACGCCGATCAACGCCAGGCCCAGGTAGCCGCCCTCAATCACCGTGCGGAACAGGTAAAACTTCCCCATGAAACCTATCGTGGGTGGTACACCGATGAATGATAGCATGAAAACCGCCATCGAGGCTGCCAGGAGCGGGTATTTTCGTGCCAGCCCGGCATAATCGTTCAGCTCCAACCCTTTCCCCTCTGCCTTTTCAAGCGCGATTACCACCGCCCAGGCGCCAAAACTGGTTAGAGCGTAGGCCACGAGGTAGAATAGTGCGGCGCTGATTGTGTCTTTGTTTACCGCTGAATTTCCATAAGGAACGAGCGCCATCAAAATGTAGCCAGCGTGTGCAATACTCGAATACGCCAGCATGCGCTTGATATTCGACTGGGCGATGGCGACTACGTTCCCCAGGAACATGGTCAGGGCTGAGATTGCCCAGATGATCATCGTCAGGTCGGTGGAAAGGGCAGGGAAGGCGGAGACGAAGATGCGCAGTAATGCGGCGAACCCACCTGCCTTTGCGCCCACCGACATGAAAGCCGTGACGGAGGATGGTGAACCTTGATAAACATCCGGCGTCCACATATGGAAGGGTACCGCTGCTACTTTAAAGCCAAACCCCACCAGGAGCAGTCCGGCGCCCATAATGAGCAGTGGCAAGTTGGTTGTTACTGACTTGATGGAGGCGAAAATATTGGTCAGGTTGGTTGTACCGGTGGCACCAAATACCAAGGCGATTCCGAACACAACGAAACCCCCGGCGAACGCACCCATCAGGAAATACTTCAGAGAGGCTTCCTCTGATTCCAACCTTGGGCGGGCAAAACCTGCCAGCACATATAGCGGGATGGATAAAAGCTCCAATGCCAGGAAGACCACGATCAGGTCATTGGCAAGCGACATCAACATCATTCCACAAATCGAGAACAGCAGCAACACGTAATACTCGCCGCGCTCGATATCCATGCGCTTGAGATAATCGTATGCCACTGCGATCGCTGCCAGCCCGCTGAACAGGAACAATATATTCAGAAAGTAGGAAAACCCGTCGCTGATGACCATGCCGTTGAAGCCGGTGGTCGCACTACCGAAACGGGCAATGCTTATCCCCAGAGACAGCAACAAACCCAGTGCAGCTATTACCGCCGTCCATCCTTTGTGACCCTTGGGGATGGTCAGGTCAACGATCAACAGCATACAGCTCCAGGCAATCAGGACTGCTAGGGGCAG
>JBGOYO010000125.1:0-7912 GCA_041479715.1 Anaerolineae bacterium | reverse complement strand
GGGTGACCTGACCTGGATCGATGCGGGGACAGATACAATCCTGGCTTTTTATCGCACCACCTCCGGTGAACGCTTACTGTTGATTCATAATCTTAGCCCTATTCCTCAACGGGTAAACCTGGATCTAAAATTCAACCAACTAAAATGGACCGACCTGTTTGTTGGCCAGCTATATATTGCCGTGCAGGAGCATCTTCAGCTTCACCTGGCGCCATACCAATTCTTATGGCTGCACTGACACACCCGTTATCTGAAAGTGCTTTAATCCCAGATCGGGCGGAAAAATAACCTCCTCCAACACCGATAAATGCGGATAAATAATAATCAACATTAGCTAGGCTCGTACAGGCATATTTTTTTTAGATTATTTATGTTCTCTTTATAGCCGGGATAAGCAATCCCGGCTTTCTGTTACCTTTCAGGTGGGTTAGGGCGATTTACACGGGACGGATGAAAATATTGTCCATCCAACTAAATCTACTCATGAAATATTAATCTGATTTTTACATTTGTTATTTGACAAACACTATATAATTTTATACAATGATAGCGAACGTTCGCACGAACGTTCGCTTGAGGAGGAGAGTTGTGTCGTCCTCGGTGACACTAAAAAAGGTTGCCGCGCGTGCCGGTGTCAGTTACCAGACGGTTTCAAAGGTGCTGAACGGCAAAGTCCAGGTTTCCAAAGAGACTGAAGAACGGATTCTTCAGGCAGTTGACGAGCTTGGGTATCGTCCCAATCAGATTGCCCGTAATATGCGCGCCCAGCGCAGTTTCATGATCGGTTATTCCTGGGAGCGCACTTCCCCTGATCAGGTCAATCATATACTGGACCAATTCTTGACCAGCATGGTCGAAGAAGCTGAGGCTGCTGGGTATCATCTACTCCCTTTTCCCTTCCGCCGTGGTGAAGCGCATGTCGATGACTATCGTGAGTTGATCAATACTGGAAGGGTCGATAGTTTCGTTTTATCGAGTATTAATTACGATGACCCCCGCATTAGTTATTTACTTGAGCGAAAAATTCCCTTCGTCACCTTTGGAATGTCGAACCCTGAGCTCGATTTCTGTTATGTAGATGTGGACGGCGCTGATGGAATTCGCCAGGCTGTGGAGTACCTCGTCGAGCTGGGTCATTCTCGCATCGCTGTTATTGCCTGGCCGGAAGACTCACGCGTTGGTAATGAACGCCTCCAGGGATACTACGATGCCATGCAGGTTGCAAATATTCCCATTCTCCCGGGATGGATCCAGCGTGGTCAGGGTGATTATGAGTTCGGGCGCCAGGTATGCCAACGTTGGTTGGCAATGGAGGAAGCCGATCGTCCAACTGCGTTGATTGCCATGAATGATACCCAGGCGATCGGTGCTATGCATGGTGCACAGGAATGCAATCTTGAAGTTGGGAAAGACATTGCCATTATCGGCTTTGATGATGCCCCCATGACACAATTCCTACAACCTGCCCTCACCACCATCCGTCAGCCAATCCGTTTGGTTGGACGAAAATGTATCGAGATGGTAGTTGCTTTGATGGAAGGGAGTACACCGGAAGAACGGCATGTACACTTGAAACCAAAACTTATCGTGCGAGCCTCAGCATAACTAGACTATGGCTCGGTCATCCAAGGAAGAGTGCAACAATTCCTTATGCGCCCTGCATTCATCCACTGAAATGCTCCTAGAGGAGGTGAGATTGGATCATAACAACAGCTACGATATATATACTAATCAATTTGAAATAGCAACCTAGCCTTCACGTTCGAAGAGATCTCAAAGGAGAAAGAAATGAAATATCTCAAATATCTTTCCGTTGTTTTTGTAATCACCCTCATGCTTTCGGCGTGCGCCACCCCTACAACCGCAGTTGTGCCTACCGCGCAAACGATCATTCAGACCCAGGTCGTCCCCTTGGTTCAAACTCAGGTCGTAAAAGAAGTACAAACCCAAGTGGTGGAAGTCCCCGCCAAGCAGACTACGGTGCGCCTTTCCGGATGGGTTTCGAGCCCGGCTGAGACGGCTCTACTGCAATCCCTGCTCTATCAATTCACGGTTGCCAACCCCGACATCATCGTCAAGTACGAGCCGATTACGGGTGATTATCCCACAGCCATGCTGACCGCTTTCGCCTCTGGTACCGAACCTGATGTCTTTTATGTAGACATTTCTGTTTTCCAGGTTTGGGCCAGTAAAGGCGTGCTCCTGCCGATGGATAACCTGATGGCAGCTACTTCGACCACCAAGGACATGTTCATCCCCTCCTTGATGGACGCTTTCACTTATAACGGTCAAGTTATGGGTATCCCAAAGGACTTTAATACTCTTGGACTGTTCTGGAACAAAGATCTGTTTTCTGTTATCACTCCCACTGTCCCGACCGATAGCTGGACCTGGACCGATTTGCAGAGTGCAGCCAAGGCTCTTACCAACCTGAAAGATCCCAAAAACCCCGTCTATGGTTTCTGTGACCCATCGGATGCTGGCCGCTTCCCGGTCTTTATCTTCCAGAACGGCGGCACGCTCATGACCCCCGACTTCTCAGATACCACAATCGATTCCCAAAAGGTTATTGACGCAGCCACGTTCTATACAGGTTTCAGGGCTGATAAGACCGGAGCAACCCCGGCTGACCTGGGTCAGGGCTGGCAAGGTACAGACTTTGGTATGGGACAGTGCGCCATGGTCTATGAGGGCGGCTGGTTGATCCCCTACATGACTAGCACCTTCCCTGGCGTACATTATGGTGTCTCGCGCCTACCTGCTGGGCCGGGAGGAAAAGGTAACATGATCTTCACGGTGTCATGGAGCATTTCAGCCAACACCAAGGTTCCAGATGCAGCTTGGAAGGTGGTTGAATTCCTGACCAACGAAGCCAGCCAGACCATTGTCCTGCAGAGCGGCTTTGCCCTGCCTTCACGGGCATCCCTGCAAAATAATGATTACTTCAAGACCAATGCCAATTCGGCAGCTATCTTCAACGGCGCCTTCGATAATGCTGTGCCTTTCTATTGGGGCCCGGCAGGATCTGACGTCAATACGGAGATCGGAAAGGCTTTGGATCGCATCTATCTCCAGAACGAAGCTGTAGATCAATCAATGAAAGAGGCAGCAACAGCGATACGCGCTGCCATCGCAGCACTGAAATAACATGACTTACTTCCAGGGGCAGCCAGGTCCAGTGACTGCCCCTGGATCCTTTCTTATCCAGTGTAAACGTCCAGAAAGGCGTCCTTATGGCCACGCGAAACCGAAGAAAGACTACAGAAGCTATCACGGGTTACCTGTTTCTCGCTCCCTGGCTTTTTATATTCCTTACTTTTATTCTCTTTTCAATAGTCTACGCTCTCTATTTATCTTTTACGAGATATGATCTGTTGAGTGCGCCGCAATTATGGGGGTTGGAAGGCTACAAACGTGTCCTGGCCGATAATCTATTCCTGACTAAAGCCCTCCCGAATACCTTTAAATATGTCCTGGTCGTCGTCCCAATCCAAACAGCCATCAGCCTGGTGTTAGCCTTCGTAATGGACCAAAAACTGCGTATGCGCCGCCTGTTTCGGACGGTTTTTTATCTGCCGTCTGTGACATCTTCGGTCGTCATTTCATTGATCTTTGTCTGGTTGTTTGCCTCACAGGGAATATTCAACCAGATCATCCACTCGAATATAAACTGGTTAAATAATACGACGACGGCATTTTATGTCATCATGGGCATGAATATCTTCACTACCACCGGTACACTCATGTTGATCTTCCTGTCAGGACTGCAGGATATCCCCCAAACGCTCTACGAAGCAGGTCGTATCGATGGTGCTAACTCGCCGCAGATATTCCGCTACATTACCATCCCCATGCTGAGACCGGTCATCTTTTTTGTGGTCACAGTCGGCATTATTGGTTGTTTCCAGGTATTTGACCAGATCTATGTCATGACTGCAGGTGGTCCACTTGATTCCACTACCACGATAACCTACCTGATCTACAAGTGGGCTTTCCGCGATACTACCGTCAAAATGGGACAAGCCTCAGCCCTGGCAATCATTTTGACTGTGATTATTCTGGCTGTGACCCTGCTTCAGCGCCGCGTGATCGAAGGCAGCGGGACCAGCAACCAATAGGAGGGCAAAATGGCTACAGTATCTTCAAACATGCCTGAGCACACCATTCGCCAGCGCTTTTCATCCATTTGGCCGCGCATCAAAGCTCCATTTTTTTACATTGTGCTTATATTTTGGGCCCTCGTCTGCCTGGCTCCCCTCTATTTCACGCTTGTATTTTCCCTCAAACCGATTTCTAATTCTTATTCTCCACCGATATGGTGGCCTATTCCGTTTACGTTGGATAACTTCAGGACCGTTATCTCGTCGTTCAACCTTTTCCCACGCTGGGTTTTGAATAGCGCAGTCATCTCGCTGGCGGTCACCCTGCTGAGGGTGCTGTTCTGTTCTATGGCCGGGTATGCTTTTGCCCGCATCGAGTTCCCTTTTAAGAACTTCCTGTTCAGTGCCTTATTGGTATCCATGATGATACCGGGGGTGGTCACCCTGATCCCTAAATTTCTATTGGTCGGTCCAGGCATCATCAAGGGCGGCATCCACATAGGCTCTTTGACCATTCCTACCGGGTTCTTTCTAATTGATAAATTAGGTGGTGTCATCTTGCCATCATTTGTGGATGCCTTCGGCGTATTCATGATGACCCAATTTTACAAATCATTCCCCAAGGAGCTCGAAGAGGCGGCTATCATTGATGGTAACAGTCGCTGGGGAATATTCTTCAGAATCGTCCTTCCTATCTCACAGACCCAACTCTTGACTCTGGGTTTGCTTGCCTTTCAAGGTGTATGGAATGATTTCATGTTTCCTCTGATCGTCCTACGCAGTCCGCAAAATTTCACCTTGCCACTCGGTCTGCAATGGTTCAAGGGTGAATACTACACCCAATACTCGACCGTCCTGGCAGGTTCTCTGTTCAATACGATACCTATCTTGATCCTGTTCTTCGCTTTCCAACGCTACTTTATGCAAAGTATTGCGACTACTGGTTCAAAAGAGGGCTGATAAGACCATTTATATCCTGTTTACGTCCAATTTGCCTGCGCCTCAGCCCTTGCGAGGATGGTGTGGGTAATGGAATCTCTCTTTAGACAATTTCGTAGTTGTAAAAATTTACAAAATCTGTATAATCTGCCCGATAATATATCCTATGTGGACTATCATCGAAGACTCATTTAATCCCGACCAGCAGCATCATAAAGAGACACTGTTCACCATCGGTAATGGCTATCTATCCACTCGTGGAGCTTTCGAAGAAGGTTATCCCGGAGACCACCGCGCCACGTTTGTCCATGGCATATTTGATGATGTACCGATCGTGTTTACTGAGCTTGCCAACGCGCCCGACTGGCTCCCGCTAGCCATTTATCTCGACGGGGAAAGGTTTTCGCTTAATAGCGGGACACTCCAATACTACCAGCGTACGCTTGACTTGAAGTCAGGCTTGTTGACCCGCCAGGTGAGATGGGTTAGCCCGTCCGGGAAAGGGGTTTATCTGACCTTCGAGCGCTTCGCTTCCCTTGCTGACGAGCACTTGCTGTGCTTGCGTTGCCGGGCTGTGCCAGATTTTGATGGGAGGCTTGAATTCCGCCTCAGCTTCAATGGCAACACCGAGAACGAAGGTTTCGCCCATTGGCGATGGGTGGAGCAGGGTCTCCGCCAGGGGGATATCGTTTTCTTGCGGGATCGGACGCGTAAAACCGGGCATGACCTGGCGCTCGCCATGCACGTTATATATTCTCGCCCGCCGGATACGGATGTTTTCTGCGACGTTGAAAACATGCCCACCCAGATGCTCAGCTTTTCTACCGTGCGCAACGAAGAGATCATTGTAGAGAAGTATGTTGGGGTTGCTACCTCGCGCGATTCGGCCGATCCGGTAAGCCTGGCGGTGGAGCACGTCAGTCAATCACCACGCTGGGAGCAGGCTTTTTCAACCCACCGGCAGGCCTGGCAGGTAGAATGGGACCAGATGGATATTACTATCGAAGGGGATGACGAAGCTCAGCTCGCAGTACGCGCCAGCCTGTTCCAATTGTTCATCGCTGCACCTCGCCACGATGACCGGGTCAACATTGGCGCCAAGACGCTGTCAGGTTTTGGATATCGCGGGCATTCGTTTTGGGATACCGAAATATTTATGCTCCCGGTTTTTATCTATACCGCACCGCATATCGCCCGCAATTTGCTCAACTATCGCTATCAAAGATTACCCGCGGCGCGTGATAAGGCATGCGCAAACGGATATGAGGGAGCCCAATTCCCGTGGGAAAGCGCTGACACCGGTGAAGAAGTGACTCCCACCTGGGTGCCTCATTATTCCGACCGCACTAAATCCATCCGCATATGGACCGGCGATATCGAGATCCATATCTCCGCTGATATCGCTTTCGCAGCCTGCCTTTATTGGAAGGTAACCGGTGATGATGCCTGGTTCATCGAGCGAGGTGCTGAAATTGTCCTTGATACGGCTAAATTCTGGGCTTCACGGGCTGAGTGGAACGCTGACAAGGAAAAATATGAGTATAACGATGTCATCGGTCCGGATGAGTACCACGACCACGTGGATAATAATTTCTACACCAATTACATGGCGTGCTGGAACCTCAAAACTGCCCTGGAAGTATTGGCGTGGCTTAGGTCCACCACACCTTCCAGGGCTGAAGAATTGGAAGGCTTTCTTGAGTTGACATCGGATCGATTGGCTTCCTGGAAGGATGTTATTACCCGTATGTATTTACCCGTCCAACCTGATGGGCTGATTGAGCAGTTTGATGGTTATTTCAAACGCCAGGATATTGACCTGGCTGCCCTTGAACCACGTCAGATTTCCGCTCAGGTCTATTTTGGGATTGAGGGCTGCAATGAGACCCAGATACTCAAGCAGCCGGATGTTCTTATGCTCCCGTACGTAATGTGGGATGAATTTGACCACCCTCAGGTAAAGGTGAATTACGATTACTACTCTCCGCGCACCGATTTTTCCTTAGGCTCTTCGCTCGGTCCTTCAATTCAGGCCACACTTACCAGCCGTTTGGGAAACAGCCAGACCGCATATGAATTCTTCAGACAAGCCGCCCGCGCTGATCTACAAGATGTGCGCGGTAATTCCGGCGACGGTATTCACGGCGCTTCAGCTGGTGGCATCTGGCAGGCGGTTGTGTTGGGTTTTTCAGGATTGAAGCTTTTCTCAGACCATTGGGAGGTCCATCCCTGCCTGCCGTCCCACTGGAAGCGCTTAAGCTTCCATTTCTCTCATCTTGGCAAGCTGCAGACCGTCGATATTCGAAACTCTTTACAATGAGCGGGATAAACGCATTTATCTTTGATCTGGACGGCGTCCTGGTGGACACGGCTGAATTCCACTATCGTGGTTGGAAGCGCCTGGCGGACGAGGAGGGAATCCCTTTCAATCGTAAAGCGAATGAGGCTTTACGCGGCATCCCCCGCCGCGAATCACTGCTCCTGATTTTACAAGACCGTTCCTTCCCTGAGGCGAAGATCCAGGAGATGATGGAACGCAAGAACCGATATTACGTGGAATTCATTCAGGAGATTACATCCTCCGATATGCTCCCGGGTGCACTCGACCTGCTCCAGGAGATCCGCCAGGCTGGATTGAAGTCTGCGATTGGCTCGGCCAGCAAGAATACATGCCAGGTTGTGGAAAAGTTGGGGATCGATCCCTTGATCGATGCAATATCCGACGGTTATAGCGTGAAAAACCCCAAGCCCGCCCCCGACCTGTTCTTACACGCCGCTGCTCAACTTGGCCTTCCACCCACTAAATGCGTTGTGGTCGAAGACGCTACCGCCGGGATTCTGGCAGCGATTGCCGGTGGCTTCCGCTCGATCGG
>JBGOYO010000124.1:0-7923 GCA_041479715.1 Anaerolineae bacterium | reverse complement strand
GGATTGGCTGAGATGATGGTGGATGCTGACCTGAAACGACTTGGGGGGGAGGTCACCTGAGCGAAAACCTGTCCGTTCAGGCTGACGCACCACCTGGTAAGGATGCAGCAAAAAAGTCTCACTCCTCCTGGCTGCGCTGGCTAGGGACGCTACTGGCAGTCGGTCTGCTCATTTACTTGTTAAGTCAGCAGGGCTGGCGTGCGATCGCAACCGCCTTGGAGCAGATTGCCTGGTGGCGGTTTGCCCTGGCGCTCGTCCTGGTGATGATCTCACGTCTGGCAGTCACCGGTCGCTGGCATGTGCTCATGCACTCAGCCGGAACGGGCATTACCCCACCCCAATCCCTCCGCCTGACTTTCGCCATGCTATTTGCCTCCAACTTCCTGCCCACAACCATTGGCGGTGATGTGATCAGGTACGCCGGGGCGGTGAGGTTGGGCTTTGACTCGGCCATCAGCCTGGCATCGCTGGTGGTGGATCGCCTGGTGGGTATGACGGGCATGGCCATGGCACTCCCTTTGGGTATACCGGCATACACACGCTACCTCAATACCTCAACCGCACAGAGTGCCGTAGCAATCCCATGGGTCCGCCCGCTTCTGGATAAAATCCAGCGTTTTTTACGTGAGCTTGGCCAGGCGGTGCAAATTTGGCTCAAGAAACCGCGCTCCCTGTTAGGCTCCCTCGGCTTCACCTGGGTGCATATGCTGTGCACTTTCGGCACGGTCAGTGTGCTGCTGACCGGGATGGGCGAGCAGATATCCTTCTGGACGATCATGGGTTTATGGAGTGCCACCTATTTCATCACCCTTTTGCCCATTTCCATCAATGGCATGGGGGTGCAGGAAGTAGCTATGACCTTTTTCTACTCTGCCATTGGAGGCATTTCCCCTGCTTCCGGTCTGACTCTGGCCTTGTTGATGCGCGTTTTGCAGATGGTCGCCAGCTTGCCGGGAGTGCTGTTCATTCCAGATATCGTAGCCGGTAGAAAATAATCTGTAATGGTATGAATCGAAAAATATTCGGTGTCATTTACATCATCTCTTTTATAATTTTCCCCCTGTTGGTATTATCTCCTGCAATCAACCTGCTGGTGAGCATCCCCCTGCGATTGGCTGTCTTCTGCCTGCTATCGGTCGGCGGGGCCTTTCTCTTCCGCCGTACGTGGCCTCAGCACGGTTGGGGAATGGCGCTCCTGGTCACCACCCTGGGTTATGCCTCAGCATACCAGGTCGCCAGTTTTATCCCGGATATCTCATCGTATCCCTTCTCCCTGGGATGGTCTGAAGGCAGCCGCTATTATTATGCCTCCTTATGGCTATCCAGGCAGGTATACGGGCAGTCCTTACCGCCCTCTGTGCTTCACCCCTCCCGCTATCTGCTACAGGCGCTCCCCTTCTTGATCCCTGGAGCATCGCTGTGGTTCAACCGCTTCTGGCAGGTATTCTTATGGGTTGGCACCACCGCTCTGACCAGCTGGCTGCTGGCTCGCAGGCTTGCCCTGACCGGTCGAAATAAACCCCTGCTGATTACCCTCAGCATGATTTTGTGGGGGTTCATCTTCCTGTTTCAAGGTCCGGTTTATTACCACCTGCAGTTCATGCTGATTTTAATCTTGTGGGGGTTTGAGCGCCATCACTTTTGGCGTAGCCTCATCCTGGTCCTTATCGCCTCATTGTGGGCAGGCATCAGCCGGATAAACTGGCTGCCAGTGCCAGGGCTACTCGCCGCTGCCCTATACCTGTTGGAAGCTCGGGTGGATGAGAAACCCATCATCAGGTACCTCATTCCTCCGGCAGTTTGGGTATTTGCAGGGACTATATTCGGTTATGTCAGCCAATCAGTTTACCAGCGGTGGTCAGGCAACCCCCAATCGTGGTTCGGCTCCAGCTTCAGCTCCGATCTGCTGTGGTACCGGCTATTCCCCAACCCGACGTACCCATCAGGTATCTTACTAAGCGCATTCCTGGTCTCCTTGCCAATCATCGGCCTCATTATCATCCGCCTCATCAACCGCTGGCGGGAATTTCATCTCATCCGCCTGCTGGGACTGGCCGCCATCCTGGGTGTGCTCTTCATCGGTGGTGTACTGGTAAGCGTCAAGATCGGCGGCGGCAGCAACCTGCACAACCTGGATGCCTACCTTACCCTTTTATTGGTAATTGGCAGCTATATCTACTTCGACCACTTTGAGCCGGACAAACCTGTCCCGCAGGTTGAAAACGGGCAGGATCATATCGCTCCCGCCTCCGGCAGACCACTGCGTACAGTTGAAAATATATTCATCGCAGGGGCTCTGATCATCCCCTTATATTACACCCTGAGCACGGGCGGTCAGCTCCCCACGCACGATTTCGCTGCTGCCCAGGCTGCCCTGCAGACGATCAATACGGCTACCCAACAGGTTGCCGACCAGGGCGGTGAAGTGCTATTCATCAGCCAGCGCCACTTACTAACATTCAATGAGGTCCAAAATGTGCCCCTGGTGCCTGAAGATGAGCTGGTCTTTCTGATGGAAATGGCGATGTCGGATAACCACGCCTACCTGGATGCGTTCAATCAAGCGATCAGCAGCCAGCGCTACAGCATGATCGTCTCTGAGCCACTGGTCATCCAATACCAGGGAAGAAACCACAGTTTTGGCGAGGAAAACGACGCCTGGGTGCTGCGCGTCTCTGAGCCGGTGTTGTGCTATTACCAGCCATCTGTAAAGCTGGATGCGGTGGGCTTGGTTTTATACACCCCCCGCCCCGTCCCGTGCAAATGAACCGCCCTCCTGCCTATGTACTGGTTTCGCACCAATAACCTGGTCGATTTGATGCTCTACATCTTGTTATCGGGCGGATGGGCGTTGGGCGGCCTATTGCTCTTCAGGTATGCGTTCCGATTACACCGCACCGAGCGCATCGCCACCGGATTGGCAGCCGGGTTGGTGCTTTTTATTGGCATCAGCAACCTGCTGGCGCAGCTCCTGCCGCTCACGGCTGCGTTTTGGGTTGCCTCCAGCCTGATCCTGCTTGCTGGCATTTTAGCTGCATGGCGATCAAAAGAACATCTCGGTTTGAGCGGCAGCCTCTTACGCTCCATCCCGCTGCTGATCGGCTTGGCTGCCATTACCGGCTTGTTCGCGCTGATCCTGCGCG
Organism: Anaerolineae bacterium; assembly: GCA_041479715.1. Classification (GTDB taxonomy): domain Bacteria; phylum Chloroflexota; class Anaerolineae; order Anaerolineales; family UBA4823; genus FEB-25. Next base: position 4,780 of record JBGOYO010000124.1, on the reverse strand, counting down.
GCGAATCTATTTTTGACGAATACCAACACCTGCCGCTCATTTCCATCGATCCATAATAATGGGACGATTCATATATACAAAATTATATGAAGAGGTTGCTCAATGAAAATCGATTACCAAGAAACGACCAATGACCTGCTCGCCCGCATCGACATCCACAAAAAATATGGCGGCCGCGATATCGATGAATGGATGCTGCATATACTCAATCCACAAAAAGGCTCGAAGATTCTCGATGTGGGGTGCGGAGCAGGCAAACAGTGCTTCCTATTCGACCAGGCATTAGAAGGCGAGGCGGATATCACGGGTGGAGACGTGAACCAGGAGCTGCTCGAAAAAGCCCGCCAGGAAAATGCCAGGATTGACAATCGGATCAAATTAATCGAACTCGATTTTAACCAGCGCTTTCCATCCAATGATAACGTATACGACCTGGCGACTTCCTGCTTTGCAATCTATTATTCCGAGGATATTCCCTTCACCATCTCGGAAATGCACCGGGTGCTCAAACCAGGTGGCCGATTATTTACCACCGGCCCTATGCCAGAAAACAAGAAAATATTTTACGATATTATCTTTGAAGCCACCCACAAGCCCATCCCACCCATGCCGGGCAGCTCGCGCTATTCCAGCCTGATCTATAACAATATCCAAACCCTGTTTTCTTCAGTTGAGATCCATATCTTCGAAAACCCGTTGACCTTCGAAGCGGTTGATCCGTTCCTGGCATACACCCGTGCTTCGTTATCTGAGGACCGCCGGCTATGGAAAAACCTGTTTGAAGATGCCGGTGGGTTCGAGCGGGTTATGCAGGCCATCCAGAAAGCTGCCGGGCAGCGCCTTACCCAGGATGGCAAGCTGGTGATGACCAAAGTGGTGGGCGGTTTCCTCGCTACCAAGTAAGTCGCTTTGAAGTGATACGATACAATACAATGCACACCCGAATGGATCTGAACCCGTTATATAATAATCAGGAATCCTCACAAGGCAATCAATGAAGTCTCAAGCTGTTCTCCCTGTGGTTTACGATAGCACTCGCCGAGGCTCTGTGGTACTCGAAGAGCTGCGGGAGATTTTCAATTACCGCTACTTGATCTTGCAGTTGGTGCGCAGAGATATCCTGACACGCTATAAGCGCTCATTCTTAGGCGTTGCCTGGACGATGCTCAACCCCCTGGGTATGATGCTGGTATGGACCATTGCTTTCTCACAGATTTTCAGGGTAGGTGACCTGCCTTCCTATCCGGCGTATGTGCTGAATGGTTTGCTCGCCTGGACGTTTTTCAGCCAGACTACAACTGCCTCTATGGTCAACCTGGTGTGGGGCGGTGGTCTTCTGAACCGCATCTACATTCCCCGCACCTCGTTCGCAGTGGCTGCCATAGGTACCGGTCTGGTGAACATCGCACTATCCATGGTCCCATTGATTGTGGTCATGTTTGTGACGGGTCTGAAGGTCCACTGGTCGATCCTATTTGCGCCCATATCCGTGTTGATCCTGGCTGGATTTGCTTTGGGTCTGGGGTTATTGATCTCCACCCTGGCAGTCTACTTTCCCGATATCGCCGAGATGTACCAAATTGTACTGATGGCGTGGATGTTCCTCACCCCGGTGATGTATCCGGTGACGATCCTCCCCGCGGCCTACCGGTCGTATCTCACGATGCTAAATCCCATGTACCACATGGTGATGCTCTTCCGCATCCCGATCTATTTCGGGAGATTACCCACCGCCACCGAGCTACTGATACCACTCGGCATATCCATTTTCTTTTTGAGCCTTGGCTGGTTGGTGTTTACCCTGAAATCGGATGAGTTTTCCTACCGGATCTGATCTATGGCAGAGAATCCAACCGCCTTGACCACCGACCAATCGATTATCGAGCTGAACAACGTCTCGGTGGAATATCGCGTCCCACAGGAGCAGATCGGCACATTTAAAGAATATTTCATCCGCTTGTTGGAAGGTAAAGTTAAACATCGCACTTTTAATGCGCTGAATAAAGTCAATTTAATCGTGAATCGGGGTGAAGTATTCGGTTTGATCGGTCACAATGGAGCCGGTAAAAGCACCTTGCTCAAGCTGGTAGCTAAGGTAATTCGTCCAACAAAAGGGCGTGTGGTGGTAAAAGGACATGTCGCACCGTTGCTCGAAGTCGGTGCTGGCTTTCACCCAGAGCTAACCGGCCGTGAGAACATCTTCCTGAACGGCTCTATGCTCGGCTTCAGTCACGACGAAATGCTGGAGAAGCTCCCGCGCATCGTTGAATTTTCGGAATTAGGCGATTTCATCGATGCTCCACTGCGCACCTATTCTTCGGGTATGACTGCCCGCTTGGGTTTTGCTGTGGCAACTGATACTCAGCCAGATATCCTCATCGTGGACGAAATTCTATCGGTGGGTGACGAATCTTTCCAGCATAAAAGCTATGAGCGCATCCAGGCGATCAAAGCCCAGGGGGCTACCATCTTGCTGGTCTCACATTCAATGAGCATGATCGAGTCAACATGCCAGAGAGCTGCCTGGCTGCATCGCGGGCAGATCTTGTCCATGGACAATGTCAAGGTGGTCGTCGACCGATACCTCGGCCGCGTCTCAGAGGAAGAAAATCAACAGCTCATCGCGCAAGCTCACCTGGATCAGATTCCTGTCCAAAAAGAATATAAGCCGGTCGAGATCAGGCAGGTGCGGATTTTGAATGGCCAAGACCATGAGCAGCAAACTTTCCATACCGGCGAGTGCATGCAGGTGCAGATTGAATATGTTGCCCACGAGAAGATCGATTCGCTCGAAGTGGGTATAGCCATCCACCGCCAGGATGGTATTCAAATAACCGGACCCAATACGGCTTTTGATGGTTTGGAAATAACCATGCAGCCCGGCGCAGGCGGCGTGACATACACCGTGCCCTCCATTCCACTGATGGAGGGTCTCTACCAATTATCCGTGGCCCTGGTCAACCGGGATGGGAACCAGATGCTGGATTATCAAGATCACTTCTATTCGTTCCGTATCAATAACCGCGGTCATGAGGTGCGCGAACGATATGGGATAATCACCTTGCGGGGCGAATGGCACTTGCTTTGATCGAATGCTTTTCAGATAATGTCTTCTCTATATAAAAAAACCTGCGTTGTGGAAGCATGACAGCCGACCATTACACGAATTACAACAACCTGTATCATATGATACGCAGCGTGGATCAAGCTCATCCGGATGAAGCCTGGATGGAGCTATTTGATACTCTCGCTGCGCGCATCATCTCTGACCTGCAGCCCACCACCGTCCTGGATGCAGGTTGTGGCAGCGGTTACCTGGTGAAAGCGCTGCGCGAACATGGCGTGGAAGCGTGGGGGATTGACAGCTCCGCCACTGCCATCCAATCTGCTCTCCCTGAAAGTCAGCCTTTCTGCCAGGTTGGGTCTGTGCTCGAGCCTTTGCCCCAAGCGTATTACGACTTGATCGTCTGCATCGATGTCATCGAGCATCTGTCACCTGAGGATGCAGCTCGTGGTGTGGAAAATTTATGTCTGCACGGGGACGAGATCCTTTTTTCCAGTATTCCTCTGCCATTCGACGGTTCAGCACCCACCAACCCCCAACCACCCGAGCATTGGGCCGCGCTATTCGCCCGTTTTGGCTTCATCCACGATTTCAATTTTGACGCCTCGTTCATCTCTCCCTGGGCCATGCGTTTCATAAAAACCCAGCTCACAGACGAAGACCAGGTCGCAGCCTATGTACAAAAAATCAGGCAGCTTGCGCAGGAAGCAGCCCTCCGGCGGGAACTGAGCGTAGAATACAAAAATACGCTAGTCGCAAAGGAGATGGATCTGCAGAGGTCGAAGGTGACCAATAAGCAGCTACTAGCGGAATTGGATGCGATCAAGATGAGCACCAGCTGGAAGCTAATTACCCGCCTCCAGCGTTTCCGTGAACGCATCATTCCCCTGGGTAGCCGGCGTGAAAGACTCATGCGTTCTGTCTTCCGTGGTTTCAGAGTGGTCCGTCGTGAGGGCATCCTCGGCTTTCCAGTCTTCGTCTTCCAAAAGGGCCGCACTGAAATTGCCCTGAAAACCGCCAATCAGTATCGAAAAATGAGGCTCCGGCGCTCCGCATCAACTAGTATCGGTGTAGGCAGTGAGATACCAGGCATTGTTGAACGCCCTAAGGTCGAGCCTCATTCCACTAGTGTCGATATCATCGTGTGTGTTCATAACGCCTTGGACGACGTCCAGCGCTGCCTGGATTCTTTACTGGAGTACACCACCCAGCCATACCGCCTGATACTGGTCGATGATGGCTCCGATGATGCCACTGCCGGATATTTACGTCAATTTGCCAGTACTCATCAAGCCTCGCTCCTACAGTCAGATACAGCCACGGGCTATCCCAGAGCTGCCAACCGTGGCATGCATGCCTCATCCGCTGAGTGCCTGGTGCTACTGAACAGTGACACCATCCTGACCCCCGAGTGGTTGGATAGAATGATCGCTTGTATTCAGAGCGATCCCAAAATCGGCATGGTTGGTCCGCTGTCCAACACCGCATCGTGGCAATCTGTGCCCAAAATTGAGCAGGGTGGGGACTGGGCTGCCAATCCCTTGCCACCGGGTTTGTCAACGGCTGGAATGGCTGAGCTCATTGCTACCAAATCTGCCCGGCTGTACGTGGACATGCCCTTGCTGAACGGCTTCTGCCTGATGATACGGCGTAAACTATTGGATGAAGCCGGTTTATTTGACGAAGCAAGCTTTGGTGAGGGGTATGGCGAGGAGG
>JBGOYO010000123.1:0-7925 GCA_041479715.1 Anaerolineae bacterium | reverse complement strand
TTGATCCCCTGCCAGGGGGGCAGGTTCAAGCTCAGTCCTTGCCGGTACGCGTTTATCAGCTGGTCAGGCAGGTTTTCGATCTCTGCCAGGTAGTTTTGCTGGTCGATAGTTTTAAATTGATTGTGATTGTTCAGGTCCATAGTCGTCTCTTAAATCCCCGTGATTGATTTTGGTTATTGTTTACCCATTTTACCCTGTTTCTCTAGTAAGTGGGCGTAGATTTCCCGGCGCGACCAGCCGGATGATTCCGCCAGTCGGGCTGCTGTATGAGAGGACGATTCGCCGCCAGTTAACAATATCTGCAGCTCAGCATCCAGGCGCTCCTCCGTCCATCTTTTAGCCTGGTTCGTGCTGCCCTCCACCACCAAGGTGAATTCACCGCGCGGCGGGTGATCGGTGAAATACTTCAAGGCCTCAGATAGGCTGCCGCGGAAGATCTCCTCGTGCATCTTGGTCAGCTCACGCCCCACGGCAATCTGCCGGTCACCCAGCGCGCTTTGCAGGTGTTCCAATGCCTGAAGCATACGGTGGGGTGCCTCGAGGAAGATCAGCGTATACGGGTGACCGCTGACCTGTTTCAACAGGCGCTCACGCTCGCCGCTCTTGCGCGGCAGGTAGCCCAGGTACAGGAACGCATCGGTGGGTAAACCGGAAGCCACCAGGGCGGCGATCGGCGCACATGCGCCCGGGATGGGACTCACCTCATGCCCGGCGGCAATAACCGCCCGCACCAGCTCATACCCCGGGTCGTTCAGGGCAGGCGTGCCGGCATCCGAGACCAGCGCCACATCCCCATCTTGGAGAGAGTCCAACACTCGCTCAACCCGCACCAGCTTATTGTGCTCGTGGTAGCTGATGCATGGGGTGTGGATGTCATAATGCCGTAGAAGTTTTGCCGTCTGGCGCGTGTCTTCAGCCGCGATCAGCCACACCTCACGCAGTGTACGCAAGCCACGAGCGCTCATATCCTCCAGGTTGCCTATTGGAGTAGCCACCAGATATAGCGTGCTCATGGTAGCGCCCAGGTCAAAAGATCTAGGGTCAGGGTGAAATTCTCCGGGTTGAGTGTAACGAGTAGTGCCCGGCCAAACCGTCCCTGGTTGGTGGCATAACACAGGTACGTGCCCACCGGCAGGCTCTCCACTGCAATCGGGGCAGGGCTCATGACAGCGGCCTGGCAGCTGGCAAGCGATGGCTCAGTATTTCCATATACACCGAGCAAAGCCCCACCTCGGGGTGACAGCCAGTGGTACCCATTTTCATCAGCCACGTAGGTCAGGTCTTCATTCCCGCTGTTCAGAGTGAGCGTGTCCAGGTCGATGGTGTCACCGGGGGTTACAGAGAGCTCACCGCCCACCTGCCCCGGTGGAGTGACGATGGCAGTGGGCGTCTCAGTGGGAATGGAAGTGACGGATAGGGTGGGGGTGCTTGTTGGAGTTGCCTGGTTCTGCTCCACCACAATGCGCACCCAAAATGGATTACTGCCGTTCGGGCCGATACCAAAAAGATCACCGTCAGGGTTCGCCAGCTTCCAGTTGCCCTGGTATGTGCCAGGGTTCTGGGGGGCTACCATCTCGATCGAAATCTCAACGTTTTGGGATGGAGAAACATTGCCTTTCAGGGGCACCGATTCAGGCGCGCCCATGCGGTCGCCGTAGAAAAAGGTGGCTGAGTAGTTGGTCGTCCAGGTGCAGGTACCAATGTTCACCAGCTTCCAGGTTTTCACAAAACTCTGTCCGGCAGGGATCACGGTATCGTCCGGGATGGTTACATCGATCGGGTTGCCTGCGCCAGCCTGGTCACAAAGGCTTTCGGGCGTGCTGGTTTGGGTCACCTGCCCCGGCGTGGGGGTGGTTTTAGGGGAAGGTACAGGCGTGGAGGTCGTTAGGGTCTGCAAGCTGGTCGGGGAAGAGCTGGCGGTCAGCGTCGCCACAATTGCGGTGCCGGTGGCTTGAGCGTTTACGATGGTTTCGATGGTTTGTGCCACCTGGGTTTGGTCCGGGGTGGTTGTGCTCACCAGTATGTCATTGGCAGAGATGCGCGTGATCACCTGCCACAACAAAAAAATGATCCCCCCGGCTACAAGCAACCAGACCAGGGCGGTTACCACTCCAAACCGTATCGGGGTGCGCTTTTGGGTTGACACTGGAAATGGCCCCTAATTCCTTACCCCCAGCCGGTTTGCAAGCAGGCAGGCAATCTCCCGCGCCGCCTCAGGGCGGGCAGCCTGGCAGCAGGCTTCAGCAGCCAGCTCGAGCTGCTTTGGGTGAGTGATCCAGGCATACAAGGCGCTTACGATATAGCTGGTCTTCGGTGCCCACAATCCCACCCCCTCGGATAGCACATAATCCACGTTGCCATCCTCCTGACCCGGCAAACGGCTGTACAGGATGAGGGGTAGCCCAGCGTTAAGCGCTTCGGTGATTGTGCTCGGACCGGCTTTCGTGACCAGGATATCCGCCGCACGCATGAAGTCTGGCATCTCATGGACGAAACCATAGATCAGGGTCTTCATCGGCCACTGCCGGGCTTCCAGGCGTTCTCTGAGTTCAGCATTGCGCCCGGCAACGATTATCAGGGTGATGGGTAGGTTGGCTTCGGCGATCGCCACGGCTGTTTTTTCGAGCGGTCCCATGCCCTCGCCTCCGCCGACGAGTAAAACCACAAGTTTATCTTGGGGCCATCCCAAGCTCTGGCGCAGGGCATTTTTATCCTCGCTTGGATGGCAAAAACGGTCAGCCACCGGCAGCCCAATAATTTTTACCTGTTCAGGCTTGAGACCCGCCAGCAAGGCGCATTGGTAGGCGGCTTCGGTCGGCACCACGCACAGATCCACTCCCTGGTGATACCACAAAGTATGGCCGGTAATTAAATCAGTGACCACAGTGATGAAGGGCGGGCGTTTCTTACCCAGGGCATGCAGGAACGGGTCATTCGCCAGGGGATGCACGGAGACGATCATGTCAGCCGGGTAGCGGTTGATCACCTTGCGCAGCTTGCGCCGTACGTACGGGTAAGCGCCCTTGACAAGCAGCTTTCCCCGCCGGTTGCCGTTGCTGATGCGGTAGCCCAAGCCCCACATCTCAGGCACGCGCACCATGTACGGGTATATTTTGGGGGCGTAGTTTAACGGGCGCGGGGAGGCATCCAGAAAGATATCCACCATCTGGGTGCTGATGCGGTCGTCGAACTCAAGCTTCAGCGCTTCGATAATCGCTTCCGTCGAGCTGCGGTGACCACCACCGGTGTCTGAGAATAAGAACAGGATGTGAGGTCGTTTGGAAGGGAGATCAGCCATTGGAGGAGCCGGGGGATTCAGCATGGGGTGTTATCGTTTTCACCCTGCGTGCAAGCTGGCGGCGGGGCAGGAGTACCCGGTGCCCGCAGCTCAGGCATTCTATCCCAATATCCGCACCTAGCCGGACGACTTTCCATTCATAACCCCCGCAGGGGTGTGGTTTGCGCAAACGAAGCACGTCGTCCAGCCGTAAATCGGGCAGCATGAGGGCATTATAACACGCAGGCCAAATACCCTTGGATGGTATAATCCTGCCGAAGGAGATACCTGGCTTTGTTAAACATATTTAGCAATCCATCCGTGGTGATCATTTATATCATCATTTTATTGACTGCCTTCCCGGTACACGAGTTTGCCCATGCCTGGGTGGCCGATCGGTTTGGAGATGATACTCCTCGGGCGAACGGCCGCCTGACACTCAACCCTTTTGCCCACCTGGACCCTATCGGCACGGTTATGATGCTCCTGGTGGGTTTTGGATGGGCGAAACCTGTACCGATCAACACGTACGCTCTTCAGCGGCGTTCGTCTGCTGCGCCCATGCTGGTCTCACTGGCTGGGCCTGCGTCAAATTTTTTGATGGCGGTTATCGCTGCTATCCTTTTCCGAGTAGGCCTGGTTTCAAGCGCTGAGATCAATCAATCAACAGCAACCTTTCTTCCAAACCTTGCCACGTTTCTCAACACATTCATCGAGATAAATTTATTGTTGATGTTGTTCAATCTGATCCCCTTGTTCCCTTTAGACGGAGAAAAGGTGATCCAATATTTTTTGCCTCCTGCCGGAGTGGATTTTTTCGATAATATTCGACCCTACAGTCCGATAATCCTGATGGTGTTGTTGTTCGTGTTACCCCGTTTAGGATTCGACGTGATCGGTATGATCATCTTTCAACCCTTAGCCAGCATATCCCATTTCTTGATCGGCGGATAAAGGTTGTGCGCATCGTGTATCGTGTGCGCCAGTTCTGGCGCACAATATCTTTAAAAACTGATCCCCACAAGCTTGAGCAGGCAAAGGATTTATTGACCGCGGAGCAGTGGGAGCTATTTCTGAAACTTCAGCCCGCTGAACAGAGCCATGCCCTGGCAATGTACGGCAAGCTGCTCGAACAGGGAGAAAATCAGCCTGAACTGTTGGTCGCAGCTCTACTGCACGACGTGGGCAAGCAGCGCTACCCCATGAACCCGATCGAACGGACGATGGTGGTGCTGGTAAAGGCGTTGGTGCCCGGCCAGGCACGGTGGTGGGGAAGCCTGCCGCCTGATGGATGGGACAATCTCCCCGGATGGAGGAAGGCATTCATCGTGGCAGGGCAGCATGCAGATTGGGGCGCGCAGATGGCCAGAGAAGCAGGGGTGAGTCCATTGACTGAAAGTTTGATCCGCGAGCACCATGACCCTCCCTGTCGGGAGGTAGAAGTTAATGAAAACAGCCTGCAGCGTAAGCTGTGGTTGGTTGATAATGAAAGTTAGCTGAGGGAACAGATGACCGTCAAGATCACCATCATCGGTACGGGGCAGATCGGGGCTTCCATCGGCCTCGCGCTGGGGTCGCAGAAAGACCTGTTCCTGCGCATTGGGCACGATAAAGATCCTAAGATTGCCAACCGGGCGAAAGCCATGGGCGCCGTGGATAAGGTGGAAATCAATCTTTTTAGTGCCATCGACGATGCAGCTATTGTCATCCTGGCACTTCCCTTGGACCAGATTCGTGAAACCCTGCAATTGATCGCCCAGGACCTGAAGGAAGATGTGGTCATTATGGACACCTCCCCGGTGAAGGGCGAAGTGTTCAGGATGGTGAAGGAGCTGCTTCCACCCCAACGTTACTACGTTGGTCTTGTCCCGGTGATCAACCCGGCGTACCTTAATAGATCTGACTCAGGCGTCGAAGCTGCCCATGCAGACCTGTTCAAAGATGGCCTGATCGCCATCCTCACACCCGGTGAAGTACCGTCGGAAGCGCTCAAGCTGGCGACTGACTTCAGCCACCTGCTGGGAGCCCCGCACCTGTTCATCGACCAGCTTGAGCTGGACAGCATGATGTCTGCCGTCCATATCCTGCCCCAGCTGGTCGCTGCAGCCCTGGTGAACACCAGCGTGGATCAGCCAGGATGGCAGGATGCCCGCAAGTTGACCGGTCGTCCATATGCCTTTGGTACCGGCGCTGTGGCTCAAGCCGGTGAGGCGAGCAGCCTCTCCAGCCAGGCGATATTCACTCAGGAGCACCTGTTGCGGCGGATGGATGCCTTGATCGACCATTTAGAGATGCTACGTCAGCAGATATCAGCAGGGGAGGTTAAAAAACTGCAGCAAGACCTTGAGAAAGCCGCACAGGGCCACGATAAGTGGCTCAAGGAGCGGACAGCTGCCAATTGGGCAGTAAATGAAATTGGACCGACCCCTGAGCTGCCCACTGCCAGGCAGGTATTTACCCGCATGTTCACCTTTGGCGGCGGGCGCAAGCCAAAACCACCGAAATAAATCTCATTTTCATTCCAAGCGAGGGACCTTATGACTGATAAACTGCAATGGATCCAGGATGAAATCCAAAAACTAAAAGATGATGGGTTGTACAACCGCATCCGCACGCTCAGCAGCCCCCAGGGGGCATGGCTGGTGGTGGATGGCAAACGCGTGCTCAACTTCTGCTCCAATAATTATCTGGGACTGGCCAACCACCCGCGCATCGTCGAGGCAGTCCAGGAGGCAGTGCGGAAATACGGGGTGGGACCTGCCGCAGTGCGCTCCATCGCTGGTACCATGGACCTGCACCTTGAGCTGGAGCGTCGCCTGGCAGCATTCAAAGGGGTGCAGGCTGCCATCACCTTCCAATCGGGTTTCACTGCCAACATGGGCACCATCCCGGCGCTGGTGGGCAAGGACGATGCCATCTTCTCGGATGAGCTCAACCATGCCAGCATCATCGATGGCAGCCGGCTGAGCGGTGCCAAGATCATTCGCTATGCCCATTGCAATCCAGAGGACTTGAACCGCGTACTGAGCGAGGAACGCTCAAAGTACCCCCGCGCCATGGTCATCACGGACGGCGTCTTCAGCATGGATGGTGATATTTCTCCGCTGGATAAGATCTATGAGGTGGCGCAAAAGTATGAGGTCATCCTGATGGTGGATGATGCTCACGGCGAAGGTGTGATCGGCAAGGGTGGGCGCGGCATCGTGGACCATTTCGGACTGCATGGCAAGGTGGATGTTGAGATTGGCACCCTCTCCAAGGCATTCGGCGTGGTGGGAGGCGTTTCCGCCGGCAACCCGCTGGTGGTCGAGTGGCTGAGACAGCGCGGCCGCCCGTTCCTGTTCTCTTCAGCCATGACCGTCCCCGACGTGGCAGCCTGCCTGGCAGCACTTGACATCTTGGAAGGCTCGACCGAGCTGGTGGATAAGCTGTGGGATAACGCCCGTTACTTCAAAGCTGAAATGCGCAAGCTGGGTTTCGACACGGGGTTAAGCACCACCCCCATCACCCCCATCATGCTGGGTGAGGCACCCCTGGCCCAGCAATTCAGCCGAGAGCTGTTCGAGAATGGTCTTTTTGCCATGTCGATCGGCTTCCCTACCGTCCCCAAGGGCAAAGCCCGCATCCGCGTGATGATCTCCGCTGCCCATAGTCGTGAGGACCTGGATAAGGGTCTTGAGGTATTCGCTGGCGTGGGTCGAAAATTGGGCGTGATTCAATAATAAAGTAGTGGCGAAGCACGAGGGTGCTCTTCGCCCGAAGCGTTGCGTGATTTATTTGCGAGCGAAGTCATAATCTGATTATCGGATATTTATCGTAACATATCGGGTGTTTCACCCTTATTGCAATTCAAAAATAATCGTAGGGGCGTAGCGACGCTACGCCCCAAGAAATTCCCATATAACCTTGTAAGGGCAGACGGAGTCCGCCCACGGGGCGCAAACCTTGCGCCCATACATATGGGATCCTTTTATTCTTTAAACGGGTCGAAAGTTGGGTTCGTGCCAGCCCAGATGCAGCTTGGACGTCCATCCAGGTTGCAGGCTGTGCCGTGACTGCAGCGGTGCGCCAGGATGCGTGCCGGTTGGTCGGGCATCATATCTGGTGCATAAACCACCTGCGCCTGCAGACCAACCTTCTCGTCCACATGCTGGCAGTATTGGATTTTCAGGGTTTCCCAGGTCTTTTCAGTCATAATTCAACTCCGGTCAGCTTTTAGTATACCTTGAACGCCGGGGATGGCACAGAGGTTCATTAATCGACTTTCATGCGCAAGAGGTCATCACGAAAGACAGGAGCTTCGCCCTCAGCCTTCGCTGTGTTCTGATGCGCTGACCAGCGGCACCTCCACCCTCTTGAGCAGCTCTCTCACCACCTCCTCGGCGGTCTCGCCACTCAATGCATTCTCCGGGTTCATCATCATGCGGTGCGCCAGGCAAGCCACCGCCACGTGCTTAACGTCGTCGGGGATGACGTAATCCCTGCCGCGCAGGGCAGCGTGCGCCTGTGCTGCGTGAAACAATGCCAGGCTGCCGCGTGGGCTGGCTCCAAGCGATAGAGCTGGGTGTTCCCGCGTGCTGTTCACCAGGTTCAGGATGTACCTCCTGATGCTTTCGACTACATTTACCCGTCTCACCTGGTTTTGAAG
>JBGOYO010000122.1:0-7955 GCA_041479715.1 Anaerolineae bacterium | reverse complement strand
CCTCAGGCAGGCCTTTAACCGCCTGGCATATCAAGTGGATAAAATATATGCTGATACGGTAACGAGCTATAACATCGACCCGTGGAAACTGCGGAACGCTTACATCCATGTCATTTTAGGGCAAATACCGGCAGAGGAATTAATCTGTCAGTCTGTGGGGAAAAGATTGGGGGCTGAACAAATAACCAGAATCCAGCTGCTGCTTGAGGCACAACGCGAGCGCCAGCGAATCTTTACCTCCTGTGGGTGGTTCTTTGATGATTTCAGCCGGATCGAGCCGAAGAATAACGTGGCATATGCTGCCCAGGCAGTGCGTCTGACGAACTTAGCAGCAGGTGTGAATTTAACTGACCAATTAATGGCTGACTTACATTACGTTGTCAGTCAGAGGACAGGCATCAGGGGGGATAAGGTTTTACAGAGAGAGCTGCAAAAAACCTTACCGGTCAATTTATTTCAATAATTCCAATAACTTCTCAACCTTATAACCTGAAGCCTGCGCATTGATCAAAATATTCGATATTGTGTTATAGCAGCGCAGGATGGACTTACCAGTATCATCCCCAGGTTGGTCTGAATGCTCTGAAGCCGAGGATTCGACCGCAGCGATTATGTACAACCACCACATCAGATCTTCGAAGGCTTCCTTATTGAACCAAAGTACATCCTGGTAACGGTTCACACCCAGGTAGCCCAGCGCATCACTATCAGAAAGAATCGATGTCAGGGTGAGGTACTCTGTAGAGCGGCCCTTTTTATTGGGTGCAGCGGCAATTCTGGTCCACCAGGCATGATGGGATGTGAGCAGCTTCACCAGCGTGACTGCACGCCAGTTGGAACGGTCGTCCAGCCCAAGGTCATTCAACGTGCTGACGAAGATCTTATTGAGCATCCACTCATCCATCAAGCTACGGCTGACCTCTTCGTAGCCATCCGTGGAGATAAGTTTGCCGAGATCAAGGGTAAACAACCAACCGAGGGCCACGCTCCAGGCATAGGCATCACCGTTCTTCCAAGGAGAGGTCTTTAAATTGCCGGCGTGGAGGTATTTCATCGCTTGCTGATACTTCCTGGAATGCAATACGGGATGCTGATCCTGGAATATGGGGAGTGAGAGGATGACCACCAGGTTTTGCCGGATCTGTCCCGCAACAGATTGGACATCCCCAGAGGAATGGGTGCTGCGATTGACCTCATCCAAAAGGCGGGTCATTTTATCCTGGGATTCCTGGATCAGCTGTGTCTGGGTGCTTGTAAGCTGAGCTTTCGATTGCCCAGTACCTGCAACCAACAACCGATTGGATATAACCCAGCGGAAGAAACCGGAATTGACCAGCTCACGGTATGCCTGGTGGATAGGCTGGAGGAAGACCTCCTTCATCGCATCGTCTATATTAGGAACTCCGCGCCCATTCAGATAGCCTGCCAGATTCGCATATTGGTGCCATTCGTTATCCTGGACTTCGCGGAAGGAGGTGAACACCTGGCATTTATATGCTTCCAGCTCGATATAAAGGCCCTTATCGTGTAGTTCCTTCGAATTACGGATGTATTCGAGGTTGTTCACTGGGTCGCGAAAGATGCAGTAGGTATTGCCATCATTGGCCAATCCAAGACCCTCACCCAGGCGTTTCTGGACCAGCATATGCTCACCGCTATCGGTCTTGACCGAATAGGCGGCTGATATGCGGATCCAGCCTTTGGCAGTAGCGAACTTGTTGTGATAAACGACCAAAGCACGTTCACTACCTGAGCGGTTGGAGAATGCGAATACATCCTCGTTGACATAGCCTTCTGGTGAGTAAAAATCATATAGCAAGAAATCCTGCACCTGGGAGAACAAATAGCGTTTCTTGAGCAAAGGGAAGATTTGTCGCTGGTGGCGATCGATCAAATTCTCGTCTGGCTTTTCATCCCAATAGGCGCGTCGGTATTCCATGCCATACTTCTCGGTGAAGCCTTCAACCTGACCATGCCCGAACATAGGCAACCCAGGCAAGGTGACCATCATGGTACAGATCCCAAAGTACTTGTCTTCTTTGCCGAATTGGTCCACAGCGGTCCGTTCGTCAGGATTGTTCATAAAGTTAACATACCGTTTGAGGATTTCGGGGTCAAACTCGAGCGTGTTTTTCATAACCAGCCGATACTCGGCGTTCTTCTCGTCGCGGAGCATATTCATGAAGGCGCTGTTGTAAACACGGTGCATCCCAAGGGTGCGGACGAAATAACCTTCCATCAACCAGAAAGCCTCCGCCAGCAGCAGGGTATCAGGAACTTCCTTGGCAACCCGGTCAACCACCTCGCGCCAGAACTCCACCGGCATGGCAGCATCAAACTGTTCTCGGGTGAGCCCATGATCTGCTCGCGATGGAATTGCCCCGCCTGACCCCGGTTCGGGGAACCACAGGCGCTGGTAATGCTTCTTTGCCAGGGTCATAGCGGCATCGAACCGTATTACCTGGAACTTACGAGCAACGTGTAGGATCGTCTGGATGACAGCCTCGCGCACCTCAGGTTTGAGGTAATTCAACTGGGCAGTGTCATTCCAGGGCATGGAAGTGCCGTCATTGCCATGATAGATATACTTTTCCTGACCGGACCAGTAATCCACACGCTTGAATACTACTGCCGCGTCGGTGTTGTTGAAATAGTGATCTTCCACATAAATGCCCACCCTTTCATCCCAAGACAGGTTGGTGCCATTGTATGAATAGGAGGGGAATGGACTGTAATCATTTGAGATAAACCAATCGGGATGCTCGATCAGCCAGCGTGAATCGATACCCATATGGTTGGGCACCATATCTGAAGCTAAACGGATACCTCTGCGCCAGGCACGCTGGCGGAGGTTCTGGTAGGCTTCCTCGCCACCCAGGTCACCTGCGATTGAATAATCAAATAGAGAATAGGCGGAAGCGACTGCGTCTGGGTTGCCGCGCAGCTGTTTAATGCGTTTGGAAGCGTTGCTGCGCTCCCACAAGCCGATTAACCAAAGTCCGGTAAAGCCCCACTCAGCGAGGAGGTCCAACTCCTCGTCGGGGATCTCCCCCAGGTTTTTGATCGGTCGCTGGTAGGTCCGGGATAGCTGGTCGAGCCAGACGTATGCATTTTTAGCGATCAGTACCAGGCTGGGCATCCAATCTTTATCCGTGCTATACCGTTCGGATTCAAGCTCCATGCCGGCAAATTCATATACGCGCGCTTGTCCTGGACCAAGAAAACTAACCTTCTCTTCCTCTTTGATCAAATCCAGGCTGCCAAGCAGGCGGAAAAGATATTTACCCAAGAGAGCACCCCAGCGCTGGCGAATGAACTCCAGCTGGGCGGTGAGGGATTGTGGTGCATTGATAGCAGGAGCACGCAGCATATCCACCAGGTTTTGATTATCGGGACCAAAAGGCGGCTGGGTCTCGAAAAAGGCATGGATCAGTGGGATCAATTTTTCATAGGCAGTCTCCTTGACCAGGTGACTGTCATCGAACAACTCGGAAAATGGCGAAAAGGCTGGATTGGCATTCGCCAACCATAGTAATATCAGCTCCTCAAAGGCAATCTGACGGTTGGATACCCCACTGCTGGTCGAATTGAGATAATCCTCGGCGCTGAGTGAATTGAGGTATACATCCAGAGGCGGGAATTCCTGGACAAACTGCAGCAAGACATGATCAAGATCCTCCTTGCCAAGCATGCCCCCGACCCAATCCAGGGCCGCCTGCATCACCTTCGGGTTGACCTGCTGCCGGTACAACTGAACGACCATATGGAGGATTTCATCAATCAAGCCCATGGCATTGATCTGCCCAGCGCGGACCACCTTTTCGGGGAAATTGATCAAATCCCGCTTCTGGTTCATTTTTAACGCAAATAGACGGGCAGCGTGGAAATCTGCAAAGATGATATTACCTGCCTGTCCAAACAGAAGCTGATCGAATTGGTAATGGTCACGCGACTGACGAGAAATGTGGAATTCAAAAATAGGCAATGGGTTGGTTGACATGCGTCTCCTGATAGACTTACAGGTGGCTATTCGGTTCCAAGGATGTATTGGTCAAGAATCAACTTAATTGTATGATATTTCACGAAAATCTGTGTAACTCTGATTGTATTTTAAAGTTCCAAGTAGTAATCCCGTCTTATAATCAGTCGAGCCAGCAATCATCAGGATATTCTTATTGACCAGACAATTGTAATACGTTATAAATAAAACGTTATCTGTAGTTAGGAAAAGCGAGGTAAAGCATGTCGTATAATCTCCTCATCACGGCAGGGGAATTGGCCAGTCACCAGAGAGACCATGAGTGGGTGATTGTAGACAGTCGATTTAAGTTGGCTGACCCTGGGCAAGGTCGGAGAGACTATGAGAGCGCTCACATCCCAGGAGCGGTGTACGCCCACCTGGATGAGGACCTATCCGGACCGATGATTAAGGGGGTCACTGGCAGGCACCCTCTGCCTGAAGTAGAAAAGATAAGCGGAGTACTTTCCAGGCTGGGGATCGATTCAGGCGTGCAAGTGGTAGCCTATGATGACGTGGGGGGAGCTCTGGCAGCTGGCAGGGTGTGGTGGTTGCTGCGATGGCTGGGGCATGAGCAAGTGGCGCTGCTGGATGGCGGATGGCAGGCGTGGGTAAGTAGCGGCCTGCCTGTGAGAGGAGGAAATGAGACCCGCGAGCCTCGAGTGTTTATCCCGCACCCGCGGAATGAGCTCATCGTTTCGACCGTAGAAGCTGAAAAGATGCGGAAAGACCCAAAGTACCGGGTATTGGATGCACGTACGGCGGAACGTTACAGGGGAGAGAATGAAACCATCGACCCGGTGGCGGGGCATATCCCGGGTGCCATTTCTGCACCCTACCCGGACAATCTAAACCCAGATGGGACGTTCAGAGCAGAAGAGAGCCTGGCTGAGAAGTATAAACGGCTAATTGCAGGGGCGCCCATTGATCACGTCGTGGCATACTGCGGGTCTGGCGTGACCGCAACCCACGACATCCTGGCAATGATGAAGGCCGGGTTAGGAGAGGCTAAGCTGTATGCAGGCTCGTACAGCGAGTGGATCACAGACCCAAAACGACCGGTAGAAAGATAAAAAAAACCTCCCCAGGATCAGAATCTGGGGAGGTGTACTTTTCATGGTTCGTTGTAGCGCGATTCATCCAGCTCTCGCTTCAATTTATCAGACTCAGTCTCACCGGTTACAGAAGCAGCGGTTTGTACTTGAGTTAATTCAGCGGCTTCGGCATTGCGCAGCTCTGAAATGGAGCGTGGACGCACCATAGACCATTTTCCACAGTAGGGACAGCGGTCGATTTTGCTACCACCCAGGTTGAGCCACCACAAGCGGAGAGGGAAAGGGCGGTTGCATTTTGGGCAGATTGCCCCGCCACCGATGCCATACTTGCGTTCAGTACCCAGGGGTGTGGAAGCCAATTTTCCTCTGCTTAATATAATGGGCAAGAAAATGGAGATCAATGCAATGAGTACGATCACACCCAGCAAAGGCAGCAGGAATTTTGTCACTGACTGAATCCCGGTTCCAGCAGGAACAAACTGGGATTGGATTTGATTGGATTTTAGCTCTGTACCGCTGGAGGTGTAGCCCACAGCGCTTAAAGTATGAGCCTCGTTGGGATACGAATCAGTGTTGAATTGCAGGTTAAAAGGTGCAGTGGTGTCTTCACCCATCAAGGTTGAATCGATATAGAATTCCACGCGGGCCAGATCAGCGGGGGGATTTTTGATTTTTAATGTGAATAGTCCCTGGATGTCATTCCCAAACCCAGAATATCCGAAATCCCTACTCATACTCAATTGTAGCTCTGGCGTGGATTGAGCCAGGGCGATGCTGGTAGTCAATGCGGTCAACACGCTGATGATAAAGAGTATCGAGAATACCTTTCTCATAATTTCCATTCCTTTGATAACGGAGTTGGAGAATTTCCGGAATTATTTCCAGCGAGTGAGGATAGTTTCGCGTTGGAAGAGCCGCACTGCCAGGTATACCATCAATATATCCACAAGGACCAACACCAGGCACATGATCAATATTAGCGTGCTGTTGAGCACGAACAACCCTGCGATCTGACCAAAGAAAACAGCAAGTAAAGGCAGGATCACTACCGCCGACAGCTGCTCAGCCACACGCGGGTCGTTAACCCGGGAAGAAACCATGATGCTGAAATTCACCGAGAGCACAGACATCAACGGACCGGCGATGAAGACGGCGATCAGCCACATGGGATCCAACAGGGCAGCAGCGAGTGTGCCGCCTTTGGTAATGATCAAGGAACCCACGGCGAAGATGCCAAAACCAACCCAGGTGGCGATGATGGCCGGAATGACGGCAGCAAGGTTTTTCCCGGCCAGCAGCTCACTGGTAGAGATCGGGGTGGCCAAAAGAGGCTCAAGGCTGTGGGTGGTTTTTTCTCCGACGATGGAGTAAGCGGCGATGTTCACCGGGATGAACAGAGGGATGAGCATGAACATGATCAGGAATTCGCTGACGATGTAATACTGCATACACTGCCCAGAGGTCATATTTGCCTTACACAACTGCTGAAATTGGGCAGGCAGATCAGCAGTGGCGCTATTTCCTGATGAGCCACCCATTGAATATAAAATGATCAATGGTAGGACGCTCAAAAACAAGGGCAGGAAGATCACGGAGAAAAGCACCATGCGTTTTTTGAATACTTCAGCCCATTCTTTTCGGATGATCGTTTTTATCTTATTCATAGGATTTAATCCATTATGGCATATAAAATAATATCAAGCATTTTTTACCAGCTGCAGATAGACCTCTTCGAGGGAGTGGCGCAGCTCACCGACAAACTGGATATCGGCACCGGCGCCAACCAACGCCCGGATGATCTCGGGGTTGTGGGTCTCGGGATCGTCCAAATTGACCACCAGCTTATTTTCGACGACCTTCGCTTCGCGGACAAACGACATGGCTTGGATCACTGAAGCCATGGTCTCATTACTATTGGCGAGATGAAAGACTACCCGGCGACCAAATAACTGCGAGCGTAGGTTGGCAGGAGTGTCAACGACCAGTAAATGGGTTTTGAACACGCCTACACGATCGCACAAACGATCGGCTTCGTCCAGGTTGTGGGTGCATAAGAAAATGGTGCGGCCTTCTTTACGTAATTCCGTAATGAAATCATGCACCAATTTGGACGCTTCAGGGTCTAACGCAGCGGTGGGTTCGTCCAAGAACAGGATGCGCGGCTCGTGCAATAGTGCCCGGGCAATAGCAAGCTTCTGCTTCATGCCTTTGGAAAACGTTCCAGCTTCATCCTGGCGGCGGTCCCACAAGCCCAGCATGCTCAGATATTTTTCCACTTGACCTTTGGGGTCTTCAACCTCGTAAAGATTGGCGTAAATCTCCAGGTTATATTCTGCACTAAGGTTGTCATACATACCTGGAGTTTCAGTGAGGATGCCAACAGTGCGACGGATTTCGGTATCCTGCTGGCCAACGTGGTAGCCGTTGACGATGGCTGTGCCGGAGGTGGGACCGATCAGGCTGGTGAGCATGCGGACGGTGGTGGTCTTGCCCGCCCCGTTCGGACCGAGAAAGCCGAACACTTCACCTTCTTCCACCTGCAGGTTAAGACCATCGACTGCCAGGGTGCTGTTAAACTTTTTGGAGAGGTTTTCAGTTTGAATCATATGAGATCGCTTTTATACTTTTAGGATGGGATATTTGATTTTGGATTCTAACCTATTGATAGCGAGTATTCTCCAGATTATCTGTGGTTTCTTCGACGGGTAGCGGGGTGAAGGTGGGAGTTTTCTCGGGTGGTGACGTTGGAGGTGGCTCGGTGGGCTCAGGTTCAGGATGTCGGAGTGCAAAAATAATGATGATATCCAGGATGGCAAACCCTCCCAGGAAAGCCTCGGCAGCATATCCTCCTCGCGTGCCTGCAATAAATACAGCTGAGGCAT
>JBGOYO010000121.1:0-7961 GCA_041479715.1 Anaerolineae bacterium | reverse complement strand
GGAGGAAAAACCGTTTGAAACCATGGCCCGCAGCAGGTTCGCTCGTCCACGAGTGCTGAACATCTCGTCCTTTGTCGCCTGGAAGGACGGGCACATCACCCCATTTGATTTCCTGCACACACCGGCTCCATTACATTGTTCGATGGCTTCGATAAGGCGATTGGGATCAGGAGCGCTTGATGCAAACGCCAGTACCGGCGTCCAGCCCGTCGGATGGTAGGCGTCATCATACCTTAATGAGCTGTCCATCTTAGGCGGGTCGACAATCTTGCCTGGGTTCAGGATTCTATTGGGATCGGCAGCGTGTTTCAAGATTCGTAGTGCTTCGACAACTTTTGGCCCATAAGCCCATTCGATCCATTCACCGCGCGTGATCCCATCCCCATGCTCTGCGCTGACCGCCCCTCCAAGCTGGATCACTAAATCGACCGCAGCCTGTGCAATTAAGCGAAGCTCCACTTTCCCCTGTGGGTTTTTAATATTCAATAATGGCCTGATATGCAGGCAGCCGGCAGATGCATGACCATAATAATCCGCCTGAGTTCCGTAACTGCTCAAAATAGTATCCATCTCCCCCACAAATTCTCCCAAGCGTTCAACCGGGACGCTTAAATCCTCAATAAAGCTGATCGGCTTGAAATCACCCAACCTGGAATAAAGGATGCCCAAGCCAACCTTCCTCACTTCCCACACCTGTTTTTGTTGCAACGGAGTTTCGGCAATGTAGGGTTTGTCGTCCCAATTGCTTAAGCGATTCAACTTGTCTATTCGGTCAGATATAAACCCAAGGTCATCGCCTGAAAACTCGACGATGAGAATCGCTGCCGGATCACCCACCACAAATGAGAGCTGGTTCGCATAGGCCGGTACAGAACGTGCCAGGTGCATCAGGCTTTGCGGAATCAGCTCGATCGCCGAAGGAAATAATTCCAGGATTTTCGTTACGCTGTTGCAGGCTTCAATAATTCCAGAAAAATTGATCACCGCTAAAACAAAATATTTTTTCAAAGGCACCAGGCGTAAGGTTGCAGTTCGAATGATACCCAACGTCCCTTCCGAGCCGGCCAATAACGGGGCCAGGTTAATCGTGTCTGGCAGGATGGGAGGATAAGGAAGCTGGCTTAAATCCCATTGAGGGGGAATCGTAGGTGACCACGAAAGAAGGTAATTCAGGTTATATCCAGAGGACCTTCTCCAGGTCTGAGGCCAGCGTTTTTTGATCTCATCTGCATAGTCCGACTGGATAAGGCGCACGGAGCGATAAATCTCTTTTTCGATTTCAGACGTGCTCGTGTCGGCCGCATTCTTTGAAATTTGAAGCGCATATTCACTGGTCACAGTCTTAAACGATGTAACCGACCCATCGGCTAACACGACCTCCGCGGAAAGGATATGATCAGCTGTCATACCATACAGGATTGAATGGGCACCGGCGGCGTTATTCCCAATGCAGCCTCCCAAGGTGGCTCTCTCTGAGGATGCCGGGTCAGGTCCGAATTGCAGTCCGTATTTTCTTACTGCCCGGTTCAGATCATCTAATATCAACCCTGGTTCGACGACGGCAGTATTTTCTTCCGGGTTGACGCTGACCAACCGATTGGTGTAGCGCGAGCAATCAACAATCAACCCCGCACCAATGGCTTGCCCGGCTAAGCCCGACCCCGACCCGCGGGCGATCACTGGGATGCGATATTCGTTGCATATATTCACAATCGGTATGAGCTCATCCGTATTTCTAGGAAATACCACTCCCAGGGGCTCAATTTTTTGGATTGAAGCGTCTGTGCTGTATAAGACCCTGGTAACAGGGTCGGTTTTGACCTCACCGGTAATGGAGTCGTGTAGTTTTGTGATAACTTCTGGTAATAGCATTTCAGGGGTATCCGTCGTGATGGATTGTTACACCGAAGCATCCTGTTTATACCACATCCTGATACAGTCTTTGTTATATAATCCTTTTTGGAAGCGAGCCCTAATAAAATGATATACACATCATATATAAGAGATCTGTCTTGCTCTTCATGTGGAAAATCTTATTCCGCTGAGCAAATCCAGACTTTCTGCCCGGATTGCACAGCGCCCTTGCTGGCAAATTATGATCTGCCAACCATAAAAAATACGGTCGATCGCGACCAGTATATCCAGCGCGCCAAAGGAATGTGGCGTTGGTTTGAGCTACTGCCTGTGCTTGAAACGGATAATATTGTGAGTTTGGGCGAAGGGGATACTCCGCTATTACACCTGGATAATCTGGGGATAGATCTTGGTATAGCGAATCTATTCCTAAAGGAAGAAGGAAATAATCCCGCCGGGTCGTTTAAAGCTCGCGGATTAGCATCAGCCGTGTCGAAAGCAAAGGAGCTCGGGATAAAAAAGGTAGTAATCCCTTCTGCAGGTAATGCGGGTGGCGCGTTGGCGGCGTATGCTTCTCGCGCAGAGATGGACGCGGTGATCTATATGCCTAAAAGCTCCCCCTCATCAAACATAATAGAAAGCCGGATCATGGGCGCCGAAGTTGAGCTGGTGGACGGCTTGATAAATACGGCTGGAGCGTTCGCTGAGAAGAAGTCAGCTTCTGAAGGTTGGTTCAATATGTCCACCTTCAAAGAGCCTTACCGTGTGGAAGGTAAGAAAATCATGGGGTTTGAAATCGCAGAGAGCTTTGGTTGGAAATTACCGGACGTAATTATCTTTCCGACGGGCGGTGGGACGGGGCTGGTGGGAATGTGGAAGGCATTTTTAGAGCTGAAGATTTTAAGCTGGCTTGAATCGAAGACGATGCCCAGGATGATCGCGGTTCAGGCAGAAGGCTGTGCCCCTGTGGTAGAGGCGATTAACTCTGGTGCGATTACCTGCGAGTCGTGGGAAAACGCCCACACGGTGGCAACAGGGTTGTGCGTGCCGAAAAGCTTTGCCGATCAGCTAATATTAAAGGACATACGTGAGAGTAACGGAACTGCGGTGAGTGTTTCAGACGATGAAATAATCCACTGGCAGGGGGTATTGGCTCGCAAGGAGGGAATATTTTCCTGCCCCGAGGGAGCAGCTACCATCGTCGGCTTAGTTAATTTAATTTCAAATAAATTGATCAATCCTGACGAAAGTATTGTTTTGTTCAATACCGGGAGTGGCAGAAAGTACATCAATCCCTGACCTCCCTGATTGGAGGGTACTTGGCCAAAAGTAATTTAACGACAAATATCACATTGACGCCTCGCATCATTAAGGATAAACTTTTTACATCGTTGTTGCTGTCCTTCAAAATAACACATTATGAAATAGTACGAGGAGAGAAGTTGATTTATGAATATCAGCAGACTTGCTAGAGCAATTGCTGAGTCACCTACATTTGCACTCAATGAGGAAGCCAGAATACTGCGTGAGCGTGGAGAACCGGTTATCAATATGAGCATCGGTGAGCCCAAGAATAAGACCCCCATCACGGCAGTGCTGAGCTCGGCGACGAAGCTAAGCGGAGGAGATATTAAATATACTCCCCCTGACGGTACCCCCTCGCTTAAAAAAGCCATCATCCGGTATACCGAAGAAAACTATAACCGGATTGTCGCTCCCGAGAACGTGATCGTGTCTGCGGGTGCCAAACAGTCGCTGTTTAACATCCTCTACAGCATAATCAATCCACAAGATGAGGTAATCATCCTGGCACCGCATTGGGTCAGCTACCCCGAGATGGTCAAGATGGTCTACGGAATCCCGGTCATCATCACGCCTGAAGATGGGACTTTCCATCCGCGCATGGAAGATATAGAACGGGCAGTCAGTAGTTATACCAAGGCGATCATCGTAAACAGCCCGAATAACCCCTCTGGAGAGGTGTTTTCCGCCGAGTTTATCGGCCAGATCGTGGAATTCTGCGAGCGGAAAAAGATATTCCTGATCATGGATGATATCTACCACAAGCTGGTATTTGACGGCGTAGTATGGGAGCCGGCATACAAATATACCAATTTGGATATAGAAAACACCATGGTCATAGTTGTTAATGGTGTTGCCAAGCTGTATGGAATGACCGGTTTTCGGATTGGCTGGGTGGTGACCAACCGAAAATTGGTCGAAGTGATGACCAATGTGCAGGGACAAATGACCTCCTGCACCTCTGCTCTCCTCCAGGCTGCTGCCGAAGGCGCCTTGAACGGGATGCAGAGTGTGGTCGAAAACCTGCGCCTGACCTTCCAAAATAATAAACAAGTAGTCGTCCAGGAATTAAAATCATTTAAGGGGGTAAAGCTGAACCCACCCAAAGGCACTTTTTACGCCCTCCCGGACTTCAGAGCTTATTTACCCTCCAGCCTGGCGAAGGATTCGGTCGAGTTAGCCCATGTGATCCTGAAAAAGGCACTCGTGGTGACCGTCCCGGGTAAAGAGTTTGGGATGGAGGGTCATCTCAGACTGAGTTACGCCGGCTCAGTCAAAGAGATAAAGGAAGGCATCGAGCGCATCAAGTGGGTTGTAGATCCCACCTCCCCCAATGAGATTTACATTGGCGACCGGAAATTGGTCAGGGATTGGCTATGAACAATATCTTAAACATAAAAACCCCTGCCGAAGCTCAAGCAGATGCCACGAAAGCTGATTTTGGCCTGGATAATATCGGCCTGATCAATCTGCGTAAGATATATTGGAATTTGACCACCGAAGCTCTTTACGAGGAAATTATTTTTCGAGGCGAGGCCCAAATTTCACAGCTTGGACCAGTCATTGTAAATACCGGCAAGCACACCGCACGGGCAGCCAATGATAAATTCATCGTTCGCGAATCCACCACAGAAAAAAACGTCTGGTGGGGAGAATATAACCGCCCCTATGCCACCACGAAATTTGACGAGCTCTACAGTCGGTTGCAGGGATTTCTGCAAGGAAGGGATCTGTTCGTCCAAGATTGCTATGGCGGGGCAGATCCGAATTATCGATTACCAGTACGCGTGATCACCGAATATGCCTGGCACTCCCTGTTCGCGCGCAATATGTTCATCAAGCCGAAGACAAATGAGGAGTATCGCCGGCATGTACCTGAATTCACCGTGCTGTGCGTTCCATCCTTCAAAGCCTTCCCCCAAATCGACGGCACTCCCACCAATACATTCATCGTGATCAATTTCGAACAGCGTCTGTGCATCATCGGGAATACCGGATATGGCGGTGAGATTAAAAAGTCTGTTTTCACCCTGCTTAATTATCTTCTGCCCATGCAAGGTATTATGACCATGCACTGCTCTGCCAACACCGGTAAAAATGGCGATACTGCCCTATTTTTTGGTCTGTCAGGCACCGGTAAAACCACCTTGTCAGCTGATCCAAACCGCGGCTTGATCGGTGATGATGAACACGGTTGGAGCGATGAAGGCATCTTTAATTTTGAAGATGGCTGTTACGCCAAGGTCATCGGTCTTTCATCGACTGCTGAACCTGAGATATATGCCTGCACCCGGCACTTTGGGACCATCCTCGAAAACGTGGTCTATGATCCCGTGACCCGGATTGTGGATTTAGACGACGATACTCTGACTGAAAATACACGCGCTTCCTACCCGCTTGATTTCATCGCCAATTCGATTCCAGAAAAGATGGGCGGGCATCCGAAAAATATCATCTTTCTAACCTGCGATGCTTCTGGAGTAATGCCTCCCATTGCCCGGTTAACCCCCGATCAAGCTTTGTACCACTTCATCTCGGGGTATACTGCCAAGGTGGGCGGAACTGAAATTGGGTTGAGTGAAGAACCCGAAATCACGTTCAGTGCCTGTTTCGGTGCTCCATTTATGGTGCTCCCGCCTTCATTCTATGCCGACCTACTCAAGCGGAAAATCATGCGCTATGGTGTCGATTGCTGGCTGGTCAACACAGGCTGGGTTGGCGGACCATACGGGGTGGGGAAAAGGATCAGCATCCGTTATACGCGTGGCCTGCTGAATTCAGCTCTGAACGGTGCGCTGAAAGACGTAGAGTATTATACTGACCCGGTGTTTGGGCTCCAGGTGCCGAAACACTGCCCTGGCATTCCTGATTCGGTTCTCTACCCTTCTTCAGCCTGGCCAAACGAGGAGGCATACTACAAGCGGTACAACAGCCTGGCAGCCCGGTTTATCGATAATTTCAAGAAATTCGCTGATGACTGTCCACCTGAAGTGGTTAATTCCGGGCCAAAGATCTAAATTACCCCACTTAGTGATAATAAAACCTCACCTGCTCAATTCTCCAGACAGGTGAGGTCTTTGTTTACGCGGCTTCCTTTTGATATTGATTGAAGAAGGACAGCAGCCTTCCCGGGATCCGACCCTGGATTTCCACACCGCCAGCAACCTGCTCCATACGCTCAACCTGTCCTTGTTCCTCGAACAGGCTGATTAGGCCGCCTTGTTGGTAGGGCAGATAGATTTGGATAGGGATATAGTCCTCGTACAGGAAGGTATGTACCTTCGATAGCAGGTCTTGGATACCTTCACCAGTCAACGCCGATATTGCCACGGCGCTCGGGAACTCTGACAACGCTTCCATGGCATGATCCGGATCGGTCAGCCCATCGATTTTATTCAACGCCGTCAGGATGGGAATGTGATCTGCTTCTATCTCGGTTAATGTTTGATACACCGCCCTAGCCTGTTCGTGTGACTGTGGATGGGTGATATCAATCACATGGATGAGTAAATCGGCCTCTGCAATCTCTTCCAGGGTGGCTCGAAATGCTGCCACGAGCGTTGTCGGTAATTTCTGGATGAAACCGACCGTATCGGTGAATAGGGCGAAATGCCCATCAAACATATTTACCCTGCGTGTGGTCGGATCTAGCGTGGCGAATAACTTGTCTGCCACGTACACGTCCGATTTGGATAGAATGTTCAACAGGGTGGATTTCCCAGAATTGGTATACCCGACCAGAGCGACAACAGGTGTCAGACTCTTTTTTCTACGGCTGCGATACTGTTGTCGATGGACTCGCACCTTCTCCAACTGCTCTTTCAGGTGCTTGATCCGTGTACGGATTTCCCGCCGGTCCACTTCAAGCTGTGTTTCACCCGGTCCCCTCAAGCCAACCCCACCCACTTTCCCGGACCTGCCTCCGCCACCGCCCGCCTGGCGTGCCAGGTGTGTCCAGGCACGTGTGAGCCTCGGCAGACGGTACTCATATTGAGCCAGTTCGACTTGTAGCGCGCCTTCATTCGTGTTTGCATGTTGTGCGAAGATATCTAAAATAATAGCGGTCCGGTCAACGATGCGGAAATGGTCACCAAATATCTCCTCCAGCTCCCTCAAATGCCGTGGGGAGAGCTCGTTATCGAATAAAATCACATCCGCTTTTACTTCGTCTGCTAGCAAGCGGATCTCATCCACCTTTCCCGAGCCTATATAGGTCTTGACATTCGGCTTATCCATGTGCTGAGTCGATTTCCCCACCACCTGTAAACCAGCAGTATCTCCTAATAATGCCAGCTCGGCGAGTGAATCCTGCAGGCTCAGAAGATGATCTTCGCCCCTGATCTCGACACCAACCAGGAAAGCTTTTTCCCGTGGCATACTGGTTGATTTTGGTATTTTTTTTACCATCTGGTTAATTTACTCTTCCCTTGAAAAATAAAAACTCATTGAAATACCTGATGAAATTCTCACAGTCTGGTCCCTGCCTATCAAGGAACTTGTGTGGATGCCTGTGGGTACTCTTCCAGCCAATTGAGCATTGTATCACCAACCGCTTTTAGACTTTCTGCAGACACTTTATCCACCGTGTCATTTGTGGTATGCCAATAGGGGTAGTCAAAATCGATTACATCCACTGCCCGGATGCCAGCATCCAAAAACGGCGTATGGTCATCGATCATAGTGTATTTATATGTTGGAATGAATTGAGCATAACCCAGGTTTTTGGCCACACTCCAAATTTCATTGTTTATTTCACGGTCGGAATTACCTTCCTTATAAATATTCAAATCCTTGTCTCCCACCAT
>JBGOYO010000120.1:0-7973 GCA_041479715.1 Anaerolineae bacterium | reverse complement strand
CTGGGGGTTTAATTTTACCAAATCACGGACAGTATTGACTACGATTTTTTCAAACGGGAGGCGGTCCTTTTGGATCTGCTTTACGGCAACATCCAGTGCCTCCGGATCGGGGATTGCGATCGCCATTCGTTCATCATAGGCTGCGGTAACAATTTGCTTCAGCATGGCGAAGACAATCCCGCCATCGGAGCCAATAAGTACGGTGCGAACCCACTCGCGTGTGCCGCGCTGAGAATCACACTTCACTATGGCTTCGCCCGGAATTTTTCCACGTTTCACTCGTATTAAACTTCCCGGCATCAATCCATGTGTTTTGTACCATTCCTTAAGGCCAAAAACATAGTGGTTTTTACGCACCACCCAACCTGGGAATTTTTGCCCGGTATCTCCATCGACCAGCTGGAATCGGATGCGTGGTGCCTCATAGGCGGTCGGGAAGAGATGGTTAATCCTTGGGGTTAGCGGAAGGGTGCCTGCCCGCCAATGGGGATACATCAAAGTCAACTGGACTTCATTAGTGGCCGGGTATTTACCTGGTAGAGAGGACAATTCATCATCCAACCTGCGTTCGAGCTCGAGCATTTCATCGGTAAGTATCGAAGCATCATATTCCAGCGGCTGGTACCGCAAGGAGAATGGTACCTGCAAAACGCTTTCAGGCTCCAAGCGATTGAGAAACCAAAAGGTTTCACCTGCGGGTCCGACCTCATCGAAGCGAGGATCTTCTTGCAGGGCAAGATCGAGAGAGAATTCAAGCAATTTTGAATTTGTGTTGGAGGTTAGTCCAACTTGATCGAGTAAAGCCTTGGTGGGCATCGGCCCACCACCGGCCATATCGAGGATTGCTTCAGCGAGATTTAAATGCCCGGCGTTGATATCAACCAACAGTGCGCGGGGGAACCATTTCCCGGCGATGCGGACGAATTCCTGGTTTTTCACCAGATCAGTATCGATGATCCCGAGGAGTTTTTCGCCAAAATTTGACAAAACCATATCGATATCAAGAGATGTTTCAGTGACAGAAATCTCTTGCGGTTGGTTGAGGATATGGTCTTGGATATTGGATGCAAATTCACGGGTCTCCTGATTGTCAAACTTCACCCTGATAACCTGAAAATCGCCCATATCTGGATTCTGACCCGGGCGGATTGCAAGCACACTGGCATGCTGCCAACCAAATGATGGGAATACAAGATCCTGGTCAACCTGGTAAGTATCGGCAGGCTTATAGATATCGCCTCCAGATGTACGTTGCTTTTCGATCGCTAATTTTTCCTGGCGAATCCGCTCAATAACTAATGCAGCTAATATTTCAGGGCTGGTTAATGGTGTCTCGACTTCGAGGAGATAGTTATATATATATTCTCGATCTTCGTCCTTAAGCTCAAAGGTATCCCAATAATCTTCGCGTAGAGAAAGTGTTGCCAGACTCATCATTGTGATTGTAACCTTAACACATCAACCCCTAAACTAGATGCGTTGAAATTCCTATGCCCTTTCCATCATGGATGCTTATGAAAACGCGTTATATTAACGCCTAATCTACACCCTTTAATCAATCTCAATTGCACGCGTATTATACTCGATGAATAAATAATTCAGATGCATTTGAACGTATTTTCAGTGGTTAGCGTTTATTCAAGGAAGGACTATAATAATATTGATGATATGCAGACGAATTTTTGGTACTCAATTTTGGTTAAGTAAATCGAATTTGTGATGGAGCTGACGAATGCCTGAGGAAGAATGGGTCTTAATTGATACTGCACAGGGGCAATTACAAGCTGAAATTATTAAAGGCCTTCTCGAGGCACAAGGGATCATGGTGTGGCTTAATCAGGAAGGTGCTGCCCACGCCTACGCCATTGAGATAGGCACACTGGGAACAGTTGAGATTTTGGTCCCATCCAGTGTGGTAGCAGAGGCCCGGCAGATTTTGGATGAGTTCAAGCGAGGAGATTTTGAAGATATTGAGTTTTGGGATGGGGATTCTGGCTAACCGCCGGGTGAATAAACCGCGAGAATAATGATTTGGTATTAAGGATACTCTTTATTTAACCAATCCAGTGGATTAACAGGAATCCCACCGACCAACACTTCGAAATGTAAGTGAGGACCTTCCACACGCCCGGTGTTTCCAACCCTTCCAATTAATTGACCTTGCTCCACCCGATCACCCACATTGACCAGGATCTCAGATTGGTGCATATAAGCACTAAATACACCCATTCCGTGATCAATCATCGTGGCATTCCCACGCACGGTTAATGGTCCGGCGAAAACCACCACGCCCGGTGCCGCGGCGTAAATCGGATCACCGATCTGCCCACAATAATCCAATCCTGTATGGTAGTAGTTATAATCACTGCCATTATACGAACGCCGGCTCCCAAACCGCGAGGCATAACACTCGGCGAAAATAGGCTCAACCGGGAGGGAGAAAACACCCTGCCACAGTTTTTCGGGACTTACCTGGGAGGATAAATTGCGCCAGGTTGCATCTTCCGGGCCGGTAGTGGCCGGATCAAGTGTAGCAGGGTCAACACTAAGGGGAATATCATATAAAAAATCACTGGCAGTCACCAATACATCCTGTGAAAAATTGAAATCAGATCCGCCTGGTAAGGTGCCAGTAATTACCAGCGGATATAGCCCTGGCTCTGCCATGGCGTGCACACCCTGTAAAGCGATATAGCGATTTTCAGGATCCGCGAAAAAGTTTAGCGAATGATCCATCAAGGAACCCTGGATCGATGCACCAGCAGCTCCATCGATTTGGATTTGGGAAGTTTCTCCCTGGGATAAACCGGAGATTTCGGTAGAAGTGAATGGAGGAGGTAATGCACCCGGCCCGGGGTCCTCCTCACCTGGAATCCGAATAACATCTCCGGGAATAAGCGGCGACGAGTTATTAAGCTGATTGGTTGTGAGAATAGTCCATGGATCAGTTCCATTAAGGATTGAAAGCTCGAGCAAGGATTGGTCGGAAGCGAGGCTGATCCTCTTACTCGTGGGACGCTGATTGTTATCCTGGAGAACTACCAGTGAATAGCCTGCATATAATTCGTTGGGTGTAGTGAGGTGGTTTAAGCGCCTCAGGGTTTCTTCAGAGAGGTGATAACGAAGGCTCAGGCTGTGCAAGGTTTCGCCAAGCGGAACTTGCTCAGTGGTCAAAATACCCTGGATGCCTTCCAAACCTGGAATGACCAGCTGCTGCCCGACCTTGATCTCATTCGCATTCAGGATGCCATTGGCATTTGCCAGGTCTTGCTGCGATACGTGAAATCGGTAGGCGATGTCCCACAAAGAATCGCCTTCTTGAACAATATAGACTGGCCCGGAGGCTGAGGTGGTTTGGGCTATAACAATTCCGGAAGGCAGCAATAATGAAAACAATAAGAACAGCGATAAGGACTTTAACCAAAATTGTTTCATCTGAACACTACAAGGTCTCTTCAAAACTAACTTTATCACCGATATTAAAATCGTTCAAGCTAGATACATTGGTTTCCAACACATACTTAGCTGGCTGCTTGGGTATATATCCCAACTTCCAGCGACGGGCTAACACCCTCTCAACCACGGTAAACTCGCTATTAATCCAAATTACCGCTAAATCAATACGCATAAACATCATATGAATAGAAGAGTTCATCCGACTATCGGATCCTTGGACCAATAATAACCCTTCATTTTCGGGTAATTTAGGTGTGAACATCAGGCCGCGTAGCTGACAGAAAAACGACTGGCAGTACTTTGCCTTGATCGGTTTTACTTCGGGATGGGTCTGATTGAAAATGCGAATATATTTCATTGAGGATTATTTTCCCCGATAAATGGATGTGCCATGCATCAAAACTAGAGTAGAAAAATGAGCGACGATCAATTCGAACGGGTCAGTTTTCCTGAGGCGTTACTTTTTGACCCCTGGATAAGACCAGTTCAATCCGCTCGACTAATTCTTGAGGACTGAACGGCTTAGAGATGTAATCTTCAACTTTCGCAACTCGAAGACCAAGGGTTTTATCGATATCCTGCGCTTTAGCGGTAATTACGATTACAGGGATATCACGCGTCAGCTCTTCAGATTTGATTTGGTGATACACGTCCCATCCGTCCATATCCGGCATCATCAAATCCAAAAGGACCAAGTCGGGCAATTCCTTGCGGACGAGGTCAAGACCTTCACGACCTCCATTTGCACCGAGAACCGTAAACCCTTGACGACCCAGAATCAAACGAACCAGGTCGATCATTTCTGTTTCATCTTCAATATAAGCCAACCGTTTGGATTGCTTATTCAAAGCTGCCTCCAGCCGAGATAAGGATCGAGTAAAGTTTACCACAAAATAAATCCAGGCTGCTTGATGACTATTGCGAAACGGGACTATCTGCGACTGCAACCTTGCCATAGAAGTAAGCCTAAACTATAATCCGCATGTTAAAAACTATTATATAGATGAGGCAATTTTATGATCGATGTTAATGACTTAAGAAAAGGGGTGACCTTCGAATTCGATGAGAGGCTCTACAAAGTATTGGATTACCACCATAATAAACCAGGGCGCGGAAACGCAACGATAAGAATAAAAGCCATCGACCTGCGTAGTGGAACCACCCTGGAAAAGACCTTCCAAAGCGGCGAACGAGTTCAGGAGGCGCGGTTGGATTTCCACACCGTCCAGTACCTATATACCGACGGTGAGCTGTACCATTTTATGGATCTGGATACGTATGATCAACCTGCGCTATCCAAGAATGTCTTGGGTGATAGCGCTGATTACCTGACTGAAAACATGGAAATCAAATTGACTTTTTATCAGGGAGAGCCGATCGATGTAGAGCTTCCGATCACGGTGGACATGGATGTGGCCGAAGCAGAGGTAGCCGTGCGGGGGGACACAGCAACGGGTGTCAATAAAAAAGTCAAGACGAACACGGGTTTGGAAGTGCAAGTGCCTGCTTTTGTGAATGTTGGTGATCGTATTCGGATTGATACCCGAACTGGCGCGTACGTAACCAGGGTTTAGGGATTTCACAAAATACTTCCATATGCGCACACCAGCTGGGAAAGAATGCAGTTATTTCTACGGAGATTATTACCGTGGACGTTCTAATGAAGAATGCAGACTACTGAGCTCTCAAAATCCGCCCATATCGTGGAAGCGGGAGCTGTGCAATACCTGCCCGATACCGGGGATCCAGCTCGCCAACACCTGCCCGTATATGGTATTGAGCCCAAAACTGGTACGAAAGATACCACTTGGTAAGCAGGAAGTTCGTATTCAGACATTATGCAAAAAAACTGAACGAGCGGGGTTTGATCCACACATCGGATGTGGGGAATGCCATAAACTACCCCCTGAATTTGAAAAAGGCTCACGTGGCACTCCTGCTTTTTGACCTGGACGATACCCTCCTAGGAAATGAAATGAATAGCTTTGTGCCCGCCTACGTGCAGGCACTGGCAAAGCGGATGTCGACTGTGGCCGATCCACCCATATTGATCAAAACATTAATGTCGGCTACCCAAAAGATGGTCGAAAACCAAAGTCCGGATCAGACATTAGAGCAGAAATTTGATGCTGCTTTTTATCCTTCGCTTGGTCTGGTACGCCAGGAAGTCCAAGGGATCATTGATCATTTTTACATCGAGGATTTTCCCAAATTGCAGGGGCTAACGAGATTAAAGCCTGAAGCGGTTAGCGTTGTAAAACAATTACTTGACCGCGGAGACCAGGGAGCCATAGCCACCAACCCGCTTTTCCCGCGTACGGCGATTCTTCAACGCCTTTCCTGGGCGGGTTTACCCGCTGATCAGGTATCTTTTGCTTTGATTCCGTCTTATGAAACCTTCCATTTTGCCAAACCGAATCCGGCATACTTCGCCGAGTTCCTGGGACAGCTTGGCTGGCCGAAGATACCAGTGATCATGGTGGGGAATGACATCGATTCAGATATCGGTGCGGCACGCCAGCTAGGTCTCCCTGTGTTCTGGATCACCAACGATGGCACCTCTACCTGGACTGGACAAGATGCTGTTCCACCGCATGGTGAATTTAGTGACCTGATTCCATGGTTGGATACTTCTATAACTGAACCGCTGCCAACAAACTTCACCTCATCCACTGCTCTGCTAGCCGTATTACGTTCAACACCGGCCGCGTTAGCGACTTTATGCAGGCGATTTACAAATTTGGGACAGCGACCTGCAGCAAATGAGTGGAGCCCGGGTGAAGTGTTATGTCACCTGAGAGATGTGGAAATGGAGGTCAATTTACCACGCTTGCAAAAGGTGATACACGAGAGAAACCCCTTTCTCCCCGGGCAGGATACCGACCCATGGGCAGAAAAACGCGGGTATCTTCAACAGGATGGCATGCAAGCGCTCAAGGATTTCACAACCGCCAGGCTGGAGCTGCTGGGGTTATTGGAAAAACTAAAACCGATTGAATGGGACCACCGCGCAAGGCATGCCATTTTTGGCCCGATGAGCCTGCGTGAATTGGTGAATATCATTGCAGGGCATGATATCTTACATATTCAACAGGTTTTCAAAGCGTAGTAATTTATTAAATTTTAAGATTTCTGATATACTTTTATCTTCACATTGCGGACATGACGGCAAAATTATTGATGCATATTATTCTGATCAATCTATCCTGGCTTCAGCCAAACCGCTATAGGAGGTTTTAATGCGTAAACGTGTCGTAATTACCGGCTTGGGGTGTGTGTCACCATTAGGGAACGATGTATCCACACTATGGAGTAATCTCATTGCGGGCAAGTCAGGTGTAGGTTTAATCACTCATTATGATACCAGCCAATTTAAAGTAAAGATTGCTGCGGAAGTTAAGGATTTTGATGGGGTGGCATTATTTGGCACACGTGATGCACGTCGGATGGACCGCTTTGTTCAATTCGCAGTGGCAGCAACGTTTCAGGCATTGAAGCATTCAAATTTATCGATTAATGAATCAAATCGAGACAGGGTGGGAGCTATCCTTGGGTCCGGGATAGGTGGTATGAGCACCTTGGCAGAACAAACAACGCTCTTCTTCAACCGAGGGCCTGACCGTGTCAGTCCCTTATTGGTACCGATGATGCTACCTGATGCGGCAGCGAGCATGGTGGCATTAAAGCTGGGAGTGCGCGGTCCCAATATGGCAGTTGTAGCTGCGTGCGCCAGTGGGACGAATGCGATCGGCGAAGCAGTTGAAATTATCCGTCATGGGAGAGCAGATGTCATCTTTAGTGGGGGATGCGAAGCAGTTATTGTGCCCATTGCCATGGCCGGGTTGAGCGTTATGACAGCTTTGTCGACACACAACGATGAACCGGAGCGGGCTTCCCGGCCATTCGATAAGTTGCGCGATGGATTTGTGATGGGTGAAGGGGCAGCGGTGCTGGTTTTGGAATCACTCGAGC
This sequence comes from Anaerolineae bacterium, assembly GCA_041479715.1. Taxonomy (GTDB): domain Bacteria; phylum Chloroflexota; class Anaerolineae; order Anaerolineales; family UBA4823; genus FEB-25. The sequence goes on along the minus strand of JBGOYO010000120.1, from coordinate 545 downwards.
ATGCCCAAGAACGAGGCGCCCAGATTTTAGGTGAAATTAAGGGCTATGGTACGTCTAATGACGCCTATCATATATCAGCCCCGGCTGAAAATGGAGCCGGTGCCGCGATATGCATGCAGCAAGCTTTAGAAGATGCTGGAATGCAGGTTGGCGACATTAATTATATTAACGCACACGGCACGAGTACATTACTCAATGACAAGAGTGAGACGGAGGCGATCAAGACTGTTTTCGGGCCGCTTGCTTACAGCGTCCCAATTTCGTCGACGAAGTCCATGACGGGGCATCTTTTAGGGGCAGCAGGAGGATTGGAAGCGGTGATTTGTGTAAAGACCCTGGAAGATGAAATTCTGCCTCCAACAATCAATTATGAAAACCCCGACCCCGAATGTGACCTCGATTATGTTCCAAACCGGGCACGTCCAACGAAAGTCCAGAATATCATGTCAAATTCATTTGGCTTCGGTGGGCATAATGCCAGTATTATCATAAGCCGATACAGCGAGGCTTAATTATGAGTCCTTATGCCCACATCACTGGATGGG
>JBGOYO010000119.1:0-7980 GCA_041479715.1 Anaerolineae bacterium | reverse complement strand
GATCAGGCCAGGCAGGATTTCCTGCGCCAGGGTTCACCTCTCGGTAGTTTTTTTAGTACTAGCAGTGTAAGTGCCTCACAGCTGGCAAACCAAATTGGGCGTAGTGTAACTCTTACCGCGGTCGACCTGGATAAGCTCCCGGATTTAATGACCCAATTCAATAATTTTGCTTACATATTACAGAATGAAGACCAATCGGTGGTGGCCACTGCACGGGACTATGCCCAATCCTACACCAGCGTATTTGGCAAGAAATCCGGACCATCTTACATCGATATGGGACATTTTGTGCAATTAACAGCTAGAGAGGCAAATAGCGATCAGGTGACCCAGGCAGCAAATGCAGTCATCACTGCCATGAATAATGCCATCATAGCGGAAAAACATGGCACAGGAAAGCCCGGTTCCACCGGGATCGCGATTTACTTCCCCAACTCAACGATGTACAACTCGCCCTATACAGGTCCACAATCCTACAACATCCTTGCTGAGCGTTTTGTTAAATCTTCGCTATGGGATGATTTCCTGGCTTATCACTACAACGACCGTTCCTTCAAATCGAATGCAGTTGAGGCGGTTGCTCCAACCACCGGGATGCCCAGCCGTGCACCAGGAGCAGGGACAATTACGATGTCTGCAATCACTACCTCGAGTGATTCGCTTGCTCCAGGTGAATCGGTTAAGTTGAGCACCAGCATTACCGGGCAGAATATTGGTTACCTGTACCTGTTCATAGGATTGTATGATGCGAACTCCAATTCGATCTTCGAAGCAGATACAGATTACCTGGAAAGCTCGGAGACACGCGAATTAACCGGGATATACTACCCAGTTTGGCCAAATAGCGAGTCCTTTAAAATCAATTTCAATTGGGATGGATCCCTATTTTCTGTTTCAGATGGGACGACTTCCGTTCTGGCATTGTTTAACCCAGCGGCGTATGGTGCCTCAGCCAAAGAAGCTGTGTACACGCTTAATGGGACGTACACCTTTGCTGATTCAGGTGAACAAAAATATGCTCAGCTGTTATTTATGGATGGCAAGCTGACCCAGGTGTATGGTTACCAGGGGGCGGATGATACGGGCGCTCCAGCAGAAATCACCCCATCGAATGGTGACACATTCACCATCCTGCAAAAATGGATGGACCTGGATACGAGTGGCAATGTTACCCAAGCGGTTGATGTGCCAGGCGACACACTGACCTTTAACAATAACAGCGTCTTTACCTGGTCGGCTGTGTATGCTCCTGCAGGAGATTACCTGGTGGGTTTCATAGCAGCGGATCTGGATGGTAACACAAGCCAGACGTTTACCCGCATAACCATGCGGTGAAGTCCCTCGAAGAGTTATTCGTTGACAACGGGGCTGTCCAAAAAGTCGGGCAGCCCCTTTCGTGTTTAAAGAAGATGTGATTCAATAGGGGGTATGAAGAAGAAAAGCATCCCACCTGTTTTTAAAGAATACACTCAGGGGCAAGTAATCCTGCTACCCACGGATCTGGGAGCACAAATTCCGCCCAGACACCTGGTACGAGTTGTGAACACAGCCATTGAGAAGATGGATCTGTCCAAGCTGCTGGCTCAGTACAAAGGAGGCGGTACTTCGAGCTACCATCCGAAGATGCTGCTGAAAGTACTTGTGTATGCCTACACACAGCAGGTGTACTCATCCCGCAAGATCGCCAAGGCGCTGCGAGAAAACATTTACTTCATGTGGTTGTCGGGCAACCAGCAGCCTGATTTTCGGACCATCAACCGCTTTCGGTCGGAAGTGGTGAAGGACGTGATTGAAGACATCTTCACTTCAGTATTGGAACTGCTAATTGAAGAAGGGTATGTTAAGCTGGAGAACTACTTCTTGGATGGGACCAAGATGGAAGCCAATGCCAACAAGTACAGCTGGGTGTGGGGCAGAAGCACCCGGCATTATAAACAGAAGCTACAAGAGAAGGTCAAAGAACTGATTGTGCAAATCGAGCAGGTTAATGAAGCGGAGAATGCTGAGTATGGAGAGCAAGACTTGGAAGAAATGGGCTCCGAAGAGCCATTCGACAGCCAGAAGCTAGAGCAAAAGATCCAGGAGCTCAACCAGCGCCTGAAAGCTCAACAGGACAAGGCGCAAGAACCGCCAGCAGGAATAGCCAAAGCGGAAGTGTTGCCCGAACCCGAACAGAAAGCCCCCAAACCCAAGAAGAAGAGAGGTCGTCGGGGTAAGACCAAGCTACAAAAGGCGCAGGACGCCCTGAAAAAGCTGGAAGAAGATTGTTTGCCTCGCCAGAAGAAGTATGAAGACCAGGAGCGCAAGCTGGCTGGACGCAATAGCTACTCAAAGACGGATGTAGATGCGACCTTCATGCGCATGAAGGATGATTACATGAAGAACGGGCAGCTCAAGCCTGGCTACAACCTGCAAATGGGGACCGAAGGTCAGTTTGTGGTAGGCTTCAGTGTGCACCAGCGACCGGGAGACCCGGGCTGCCTGGTGCCGCATTTGCAGGGGATCAAGGAGAAACTAAGAAGGTTACCGAAGAAGATCATTGCGGACAGTGGCTACGGAAGTGAAGAGAATTACGCTTATCTGCACCAGGAGCAGGTAGGCAATTATGTCAAGTACAACACCTTCGGCAAGGAACAACGTCCCCGCTACAGACCCAATCCCTTTGCCGCTGACCAGATGCAGTACGACCCCCAGAAAGACGAGTTGATCTGCCCGGCAGGTAAACGCCTGACCTACCAGTATAGCTTCCATCCGAAAACCGACAATGGCTACCGGGGCGAGCGGCGCTGCTATGAAGCCGAAGGTTGTAGTGGCTGCCCCTTGAAAGAGCAGTGCACCAAGGCTAAAGGAAACCGCCGGGTGAATATGGCGTTTCAATTGCAAGCCTGGAGGCAGCAAGCCAAACATAATCTGACCAGCGATGAGGGCAAGAAGTTGCGTTCATTGCGAGGTGTGGAGGTGGAGAGTGTGTTTGGAAGGCTCAAGGAAGATTGGGGCTTTCGCAGGTTCCTGCTGAGAGGGATTGAAAAGGTGAAAACGGAGTTCGGCTTGCTCTGTATTGCCCAGAATATGGCCAAACTGGCGGTCTCATAGCCGCCAGTTTTTATTTTGCTTTTTCTTTTTGTACTTTATAATGAAATTGGGGCTGACTCTAATCACTTTTGGGTCAGCCCCTACGAATACATCATCACCGTCTGATCCCAGGCGAGTTATGGAGAGACTGCACAACGAAAACCGGTATAGTTATTTTGACTGGATGGGGGGTAGTTGTTGAGACGGTAAGCAACGCGGAGATATAACCAGGGGTGAGCCCAAGAGCCACCACGAAACACTTTATAATTCCCGCTGGTCGGTCCAGGTGGATTGTTATGCGGGGTCACGTTGTAGTAATCCGATTGATACCAGTCATTTACCCACTCCCACACATTCCCCGCCATATCCACTGCACCATAGTAGCTGGCACCTGCTGGGTAACTGCCCACCTGGGATGTATCACGTATACAATAGTCAAAGGTGGCGTCGTTGTAGCTGTTGGCCAGAGTACAGTTGGGTGTCTCATCGCCCCACGGAAAGGCACGGGTGTCATTGCTACCACGTGCTGCTTTCTCCCATTCGGCCTCAGTGGGTAGGCGTTTGCCTGCCCATGCGCAGTAGTTACTGGCGTCGTACCAGGAGACAAAAATCACCGGATAATTGTCATAGCTGGAATTGCCGTAATAAGATGAGCGGGTGTTGGATGCGTTGGAAGCTGGAGCTGTGCATGCCCCAGCCGTCACACACTGCGAATATTGGGCGTTGGTGACTTCGGTTATATCGATATAGTATTCATCCAGATATATCGAGTGTAAGGGTAGTTCGTCAAAGCCGCAGTCATAGCCACCATTGTGGTCTTTGTCACACCCCATCTGGAACTCACCAGCAGATACATTAACCATTCCAGGGATGAAATGATTCTCTACCCATGGAATAAAAACCTTATAGTCCTGTATCAATCCCGTCGCGGATACATTCGTAAATGCTGTGGTTTGCGTCCAAAGAGTCACTGGAAAGATAAATGAAAATGTCAGGGCAATGCATAACATGAAACCTGGATGTTTTTTCATCTTAGTTTTCCCTCCTCGATCGAAATTAGAAGTGAAGAATTACGGCCGTTTATTAGCCCGAGTATTTAGATTGTATCACTTGAAAATTAAGATACGCCCTTCCTCCTAAAGTTCACTTGACTGCCGCTCTTTATGCCTGGTTGGTCATGCTCTTTCTTGGGCAACATGGATCACTTTAACTCAATATTAGGTGAATGGTTCCAGTCAGCTCATCCATCACCGCTTACTCTTCTCCGCCACCCTCACCATCGCCTCCAACGACCGCTCCACGTCCTCATCCGTCGTCGCCCAGGACGACACGCTGATCCTCATCGCCGTCCGCCCATGCCACACCGTGCCACCACACCAGCAGGTGCCATCATTTTGGATCCCTGATATCACCCGGTTGGTCGTTTCAGCATCGCCGAAAGCCACCAGCACCTGGTTGAGCACCACCTCATTGAGCACTTCGTACCCGGCAGACCGTAAGCCTTCCGCAAACCGCCTGGCGTGGCGGCAGGTGCGCTCGACCAGCTCAACCACTCCGCTCCGTCCGAGATACTGCAAGGCAGCCCACACTTCCACTCCCCGGGCGCGTCTGGATAACTCAGGCACGAAGTCTGACGGGTTACGGTATGGGCTGTCGGTTGGGAGATATTCAGCGGTGACGGCCATGGCGTGGCACAGCGCATCCGAATCGCGCACCAACGCCAGCCCGCTGTCATACGGCACGTTGAGCCACTTGTGGAAGTCGGTCGCCCATGAATCAGCTTTGTCCATCCCTGCCGTGAGCTGATGCATGGATGGGACCGCCATCGCCCACAGACCGAAGGCGCCGTCCACATGCACCCATGCACCCGCAGCATGCGCCGCATCGCAGATGTCGGCGATGGGGTCAAACGCACCCGTGTTGACGTTGCCGGCCTGGGTGCACACGATCGTCGGACCCGTGAGCGCGGGTAGCGCATCGAGGCGCAGCCGCCCTTGCGAGTCGGTGGGCACTTTTGTAGTCCGGTTCCTTCCAAGACCCAGCATTCCCAGGGATTTGAACAACGTCGGATGGGCTTCGGCGCCGACGACCACCGTGATCGGTGGGGCCTCGAACAGCCCATCGGCTTCAACATTCCATCCTGCACGCGTGAGAACGGCATTGCGGGCGGCTGCCAGGGCGGTAAAGTTGGCCATCGTCGCCCCGGTGACGAACGCAGCCTCGCACTCGGGCGGCAGACCAAACAGCTCGAGGATCCAGCGCTTGCTGACCTGCTCGAGGTAAGCCGTGGCGGGTGTGGCGTTGTACAAGGCGGTGTTCTGGTCCCATGCTCCCGCCAGCCAGTTCGCTGCCAGGGTCACCGGGAGTGACCCGCCGATGACGAAACCAAAAAATCGCGGCCCTTCCATGGCCATCGTCGCCGGTGAGCCGAGCTCATCCAGCTGTTTCAAGATCAGCTCAGGTTCGCCTGGCCCCTTGGGCAGAGGCTGGTTTAGTTTACCCAGGTTTGCAACGGCTTGCGGCGATGGAGCAACTTCCCTGGATGAAAGATTTTCGAGATAGTTTATCGCCCTCTCGGCGGCGTTTTCAAGTAGCTTTCTCATGATTACCTCAATTATATGAATAGTTGCTGATCGTATTTTCCAGCTAATCCGCCCTGCGACGTTGGACTTGGTACAAATAGCGCACATGCAGGCCCTGCTCGATCGCCCCGGCAACCCCTTGTGCATCACCCAGGCGGTTTTCATAAATAAACCGGATCCCTTCCGTCTCGAACTGGGGTTTCATCTCGTGCAATACAGCTTTGCGTCTCAGCGCCAGAGCATAACCCTGCGGCGTCAGGTCAGAGGCACAGAATGACAGGCGGTTTGCCTTCAAGGCTTCTGCCAGGGGTGTTCGATCGGGCGGTAGGTTCTCTTTGGGGAACTGCTCCACCGGCACCCACGGCTCACGCCCATATGAGTAAAGGATCCCCATCTGGCCATTCGGCATGAGCGCAGCTTTCAGCGCCCGGATGGTGACCGTGTAATCCTGGCTGAAGTACAGTGAGTCGATGGAGAAGATCACGTCATAGCGGCTAGCCGGGAGCTTAAGCTGGTTGATATCGCCCACCATGAAATCCAGCTTATCAGATTTAACGGCCGTGCGCTCGGCTGCCTGACTGATGGCAGTGGGGATGAAATCCAGCCCGGTGATGTGCGCATTCGTGCGGTCAGACAGGTATTCGGTGATCATCCCGTTGCCGCAGCCCAGGTCCAGCGCCCGCTGACCAGCGGTAAGACCGGTCACTTGCAGCAGCTGGTCGAGCTGTTCCACATCGGCGAAACCGTGCTGGCACAGGTCCCTGCCATACACCCGCTCACAAAACGCGTGGTGCGCCGGGCTGTGCGGGGCGGCCGAGTAAAAGGAGGTGTAGAAATCTTGCATGGCAGTTGTATCCTGTGGAAGGTGGCTAGAATTTAGATTGTAATGATACCCTGGCTGATGTTACTCCGGTGGCTGCCACAGTTCCACCTTGTTGCCATCCGGGTCCATGAACCAGCCGAACCGGCTGTACTCGCTCTTCTCGATATCACCCACCGCTTGCGCTCCGCCTGCCGTCACCTGCTTGAGAGCCTCATCAAGGTTATCTACCACCAGGTTGAACATGAACTCCTTGTCCGACGGTGCAAAGTAGCACGTAGTGGAGCTGAATGCGCTCCACACTGTATACCCTTTGGTGGGCATGCTGTTAGGGTGGAACGGTACGAAAGACATGCCCGACTCTGTTTCAATCGGGAGGCCTAGCCATTGTGCATACCACTGGCACAGCTTCTCCGGGTCGGGAGATTTAAAAAAGATACCACCAATGCCAAGCACTTTTGCCATAGATAACCGTCCTCCTGCTAACTTTTCAATCCAATGCCCCCCAAGGTCATCCCCCCTGGTCATTTTATCACGCTTGGCCCGCCGTCACAGGCAGCTGACCCCCGCAGCCGCGAACGCCGAAGCCAGCGTATCCACCGTCCGTGAAAAATACTCGTCCGTCAGGAACTCCTCCAAACCGTACTTCCGGTACACCCAATCGCCATAGTGATAATTCATCCGGTCGAGCCTCACGTAATCCACCTTATCCACCAGCTCTTCCGCGAGTGACTCTGCATGCGGCAGGATGGGGGCGATCATGGCGTACGTCCTGACGCCCGCCTGGTGCAGCTCACCCAGCGCCCGCACTCTCTCCTTGATGGATGGGGCATTGGGCTCGAACAGCTTGCGTATGCCGTCATCGGCAGTGGTGACGCTCAGGCCCACTTCGAAGGAGCTCCCCCTGGTCAGGATATCCAGGTCCCGCAAGCACAACGGGGAGCGCGTCTGGACGGTCACCGGCCAGTCATTCTCCGCCAGCAGCTCCAGGCATTGGCGGGTGAGCTGATACTTCCCCTCCAGCGGCTGGTACGGGTCGCACACCCCGCTCACCCACACCCGGTCCTTCCTCTTCCGGGTGATCTCCCGCGCGAGCAGCTCCGAGGCGTTCAGCTTGACGTCGACGAACTCGCCCCAGGGTTCTTTATGCCCGCTGAACCTCTTCATAAAGTGGGCGTAGCAATACGAGCAGTTATGCTGGCAGCCCACATAGGGGTTGATCACGTAGGGGTATACCTTGGACGCTGATAGGATGGTCTTGGATTGGATCTCTTGGATGATCATGCAGCTATTATAACCGGGGGCGGTTTTGCCAGACCCGTCAGTAGAGACGTCCCGGCGGGACGTCTCTACAAAAAAATCTATCTACTATATGCCTTCTGCTCTCCCCTCAGATCACGGAGGCGACCACTTCCAAACACCCAGGTTGCTCAAAGTCCAATATGCCTCATTGAGAATGCGGTAATGGTTGTGCTCCTCATTCGAGAGCCGGCTGAACATGGCATG
>JBGOYO010000118.1:0-7995 GCA_041479715.1 Anaerolineae bacterium | reverse complement strand
GAGTACACTATATAGTGATGATGGAAACCAGGTATGCCTGAATTACCCGAAGTTGAAACTATCGCCCGGATGCTACGCATGGGTGGACGCGAACCTGCCAAGGGAGCGAGCCCTGCTTCTGGGCAAGCGAGCGGGGGACCTGCCCTGGTCGGCAGGCATGTCCTGGCGGTTGACCTTCTGTGGGCGCGTACCCTGGCAGAGCCCACTCCCGAGGAATTTACCCCACGCCTCATCGGTCAGGTAATTGAAGATATTGGCAGAAGGGGCAAATTCCTGTATTTCCGGCTCAGCCGCAACTGGCTGCTATTTCACCTGCGCATGAGTGGCGACCTGATAGTAAAACCCGCCGGGACGCCTCCGGAGATCCATGACCGGCTGATCCTTAAGCTCGAGGGAGATATCATGCTGGTCTTCAACGATGCCCGCAAGTTCGGGCGGGTCTGGCTGGTGGACGATGTCGACCAGGTGGTGGGGGAGCTGGGTCCTGAGCCGCTGGATGAAAACCTCACCGCTGAGATGCTGTTCGATTGCCTGCATGCCACCCGCCGCCAGCTCAAGCCCCTGCTGCTCGACCAGACTTTCCTGGCTGGTTTGGGAAATATCTACGTCGATGAAGCCCTGAACCTGGCCAAGCTGCACCCGCTTACCCCGGCAAACTGCATCAGCCCTGCCCAGGCCTCCCGTCTGCTTGAGAGCATCCGCCTCGTTCTGCGGGACGGGATTGCCCGCAATGGCGCCAGCATCGACTGGGTCTATCGCGGGGGAGATTTCCAAAATTATTTCAGGGTGTACCAGCGCACAGGCAAACCCTGCCCCGAATGTGGCACACCTATTGCACGCATTACTGTGGGGCAGCGCGGCACTCATTTTTGCCCTTTGTGCCAGCCAAGGGAGTGAGCATGTCTCTTGGCGAACGAGCGGGCCAGCCAAGGGAGTGAGCATGTCTCTTGGCGAACGAGCGGGCCACCTAGCAGCCTTTACTATGGGAGGTTGATTATGGATTCATCTACTTTATTATATTTAGCCGGTTTTTTCTTCATCCTGGGTGCAGGCATTGTCGGCCTGATTTGGATCATAATTGCCCTGGTGCGTGGCATCATGGGTAAGGGGAAAAGCAGCTCGTCCCAAGATCCGAATCTATCGGTATTGGCGCGCCTGTTGCGCGACATGCAGACGCAGAACCTGGTGGTGGAGATGGACGGGGAAACCTTCAATGCAGTAGATGAGCTCTCGCCTGCCCAGCAAAAGCGCCTGGGTATCACCGCCAGTGTGCTCTCAAAATGGCTCTCCTTGCCCACTCCGACCGGTGCTCAGCCATCATCCGACCTGCCTTCGCCTGCCGCTACTCCGGAAGGTGCGGAGGCTGTTGTTCCCGCGGTCACCCCCGATCCGGTCATCCAGCCTATTCCCGCGATAGAGCCTGTGCCTGCGATGGAGGTGGACACTCTCGGGCAAAATCAACAGCCTGATCTCAACGACTGGATCCCTGCCGAAGCTGTTCGCACAGAAACAACCGACCATCACATCCCACCGTTTGCCGTAGAGCCTACCCCTAAAGTAAAGCCCGTCAGCACCAATCTCCCGGATGTATTGGGAGGCATTCTGACCCCAACCCCAGCCGCTACGCCTGTTTTTAAGAGCATCGCTATGCAGATCGACGATATCCTTCAAGCGCGGATATCTGGCACGCCATTTGAGCGGCGCGGGCTCTCCGTGAGTGATGGTCCAGACCACGGGGTGTTGGTCACTCTGGATGGGCAGAAATACCCCGGTGTCAAGGATGTGCCTGACGACGATGTGCGCAACCTGATCCGCTCGTCCGTGCTGGAGTGGGAAAAACAGAGCAAATCTTCCTCCAAATAACTTGTAGCCGGGATCGCTGATCCCGGCCTTTCCATCGCGATTCAAATGGTTTTTTATTTGCACAATGTTTGAGCTCGCCTCACTTAGGCCTTGTACGCGCGCGCCTATGAGGCTACAGACTGGTGTTGTGATGTGCGCTCCTGCATATTCTTTGTAGAGGCGCCCCGCTGTAGCGTTTCTCTTCCCCCTCATTAATTTTGACAAAAAATCCTTTAAAAATGTGCGAATCACCTAAAAACGGGCATTTTCTTAATCTTTAACAGACTGTTTCGAGGACAGGTGCATGTTAATATGATATTGCACCTCATTCTTTCACGTACGTCAGCGGGAGGAGCGCCACTGGCGGTGACGTGGGAATGCAGGTGGGTCATTATCGTAGAGACGCTACCTCTGAGCGTCTCTACAGTTTTTTTGGGGCAATGTCCTGATCCAGCCGCTGATGTAGAACATGCGGTTATTGATTGACACTCCCCACGATTTTTGCTATGCTCTAACCATACAGTTTCATTCATAGAAGTTATTCCCAATCGTAGATCATTCATTGCAGCTAACGTCATGGGGAGATCGAGATGAAAGTCAGACAGATAGCAAGTATCTTTATCGTTCTTATCCTGCTGATCGCTCTTGGGCGGTCAGCCACTGCTTCGTCTGCCCAGGAACCCAATCTGAACCGGGCCGGGACCACCGAGCTAGTCTCGGTTTCCACCAACGGGGTCCAAGGGAATGGCGCATCATGGTGGTCAGCCGTTTCCAACGACGGTCGGTTCGTAGCCTTCCAATCTGAAGCCTCTAACCTGGTAGACGGGGACACAAATGACGTCCAGGACGTCTTCCTGCGTGACCGTCAGACGGGGGAGACGACCCGGGTCTCGGTTGCCAGCAACGGCGACCAGGGATGGGGCGAATCGGGCTTCCCGGATATCTCTGCCTTTGGGCGCTATATTGTGTTTCAATCGGTATCCAAATTTGATAACGGGGATCTCAATGGATTCGAGGATATCTATTTACATGACCAGTTGACCCATAAAATGGTGTTGGTTTCGGTGGCAATGGATGGCACGTCTGGAAATGGCTGGTCTCGCTATCCGTCCATCTCCGCCGATGGTCGTTACGTGGCATTTCAATCCACTGCCTCCAACCTGGTTATTGGCGACGATAATGGAGTCGAGGATATCTTCGTGCGTGACATACTCATCGGGGAGACCACCCGGGTCTCGGTGGCTTCGGATGGCACCCAGGGGAACCAGTGGTCTGATCAGGCTTCGATCTCTCCCGATGGTCTCTACGTAGCCTTCCGTTCCTATGCTTCCAATCTGGTGCAGGGTGATGTGAATAATTTCTGTGATACCGACCAGGATAATATCTTCGATGATAACTGCCAGGACATCTTCCTGCACAACAGGCTGACCGGGGAGACGATCATGGTCTCGGTCGCCAGCGATGGGTCGCTGGGAAATAACTGGTCTGGTTGGCCTTCAGTCTCTGCCAATGGGCGCTATGTGGCGTTCAAATCCTGGGCGGAAGACCTGGTGGAAAACGATACCAATGGGTCGGCGGATATTTTCGTGCATGACACCCTGACTGGTGAGACAACCAGGGTCTCGGTTGCCAGTAACGGGACCGAAGGGGACTGTTATTCAGATTTCCCTTCCATCTCTACAGACGGACGTCTCGTGGCATTTGAATCCTGCGCTTCCAACCTGGTGGACGGCGACACCAATGGCAGGTTTGATGTCTTCGTGCATGACCGGTATACAGGTCGGACTAGTAGAGTATCCCTCACTATTGACGGGATGCAGGCCGATTCTGATTCAGAGAGGGCACACATCTCTGCGCACGGGCGCTATGTGGCGTTTGACGCTTATGCCACCAACCTGGTGCCCGGCGATACCAACGCGGTCTTGGATGTCTTCGTGCACGACCGAGGATTGTTATTTAACCTTTTTTTGCCGGTCATAAAGAGGTAATAAAGGGGCAGGAGAAAAATTCTTTCGGTTTTGTAGCCGGGATCGCTGATCCCGGCAAAATCCTATCATTGCGCCTGTACCCGTTGATTTTCGGGTAAGGAGCGATTCATCCGAGTGAAGCAATCTGCCCTTTTAGACCAAGCGCATGATCCTTAGGGACGACAAAAGACCATTATTGGTCGAGTTTGTAAACTGATGATTTCGTGATCGGCATCGTGATTCTGGTCTTTTGTTTAATAATCGACCCTTAACCCTCTATCGAGTAGCTTATCGATTTCTTGCATCTGTTCCGCCGTGAGCGGGCCGAACTGCATCGCTCCGGCGTTCTCTTTTACCTGCGCCACCGTGCGGAAGCCCGGGATCGGAAGCGTCTTTTCACTGTACGCCCAAAGCCATGCCAGCGCACCTTGGGCTACGGAACGCCCTTCGCTGGTGAGGATTTGGCGCACGGCATCACGCTTACTCAGCCATTCCTTATTGGGTTGCCCATCTTTGAAGTATTTCATCCACTCGGGGCTTTTCTTGCCGCGCACATCATCTATACCTATGCTCGTGTCGGCAGCATATTTATCAGTTAAGAGTCCCATGGCTAATGGACCCCGGTTGAGCGCCGCAAGATCATACTTTTCACACAGCGCAATCACTTCGGGGTTGGTATCCAAAACATTGAGCTGTAATTGAATGGCCGAGCAGTTGCGCCCCTTGACAAAGACCTCCACTCGCTCAGGAAAATCTGTGCTCCACCCATAGGTGCGGATTTTACCCTCCTCCACCAACCTTTCGAGCGTCTCTCGTACGGGTTCAGCCTTCTCTGGGGGATAGCCGTTGTCGTGGAACTGGTACAGGTCGATGTAGTCGGTGTTCAGGCGGCGTAATGAGGCTTCGCATGCTGCCCGGATCCCTGCCGGGGATGGATCGCTGCCGGTCACCTTACGGGTGCCTTCATCGAAAACCGCATTGAACTTGGTCGCGATGATCACATGCGAGCGGATTCCGGCAAATGCGCGTGCCAACACCCGCTCACTGTGCCCGGCCCCGTACACATTCGCAGTATCGAAGAGCGTAATGCCCAGGTCCAGGCCAGTATGGATTGCGCGGATGGATTCTTCATCATCCACTTCACCCCAGCCCTGGGGTGTTTCCCCTGCCCAGTATGGGCCGCCGATTGCCCAGCAGCCAAGCCCCATTGGGCTGACATCGATGCCTGACCTTCCTAGTTTACGCGTGGTGGTTTTGTTCATATTTATCTCCGTAGGTGGTGATTATTACTCAGCTATTCCCATCAATTGCGAAAAATCCGGTGTTACAAAGGCGTCGTTCAGTTTAAAATCTAGTATCTACGAGCCAAGTATAAGGTATATTCTTCTTCTCCTCGTAAAAAAAAGGTTCGAAGACTTTCACCGACGTCAGATTTCCCGTTTAAACTTCAGCGGGAGAATGCTCGAAATGGGTTAACCCATGTAAGCTGCTGGATGGTTGCCTCATCTACACCCGCTCCACGCAATTTCGGCAGAAACTGGTCTGCGAGATAGGTGTACGGTTTGGGAATACCGCCACCCGGCTGTGCGGGGTCAAACCAGCCCCGGTCATGACTCAGCAGCAATTGGCTGCCCAGGCCTGCATCTAGCAGGCGTTGGATGTGTTCTATATAATACTCATCCGTTTGCCATTCGCTATTTCCTATGGCGTCGTACTCCAGCCAGGCTCCGCGGCGTGCCATCTCCAGGTGTAGCCTGAAATCCGGCTCGGCTTGGGTATGGATCCAGATAAACCGTTCGGCAGCATAACCCATCGCCTCAATGATATCGAGCTGCTCCCGAACCACCCGACCGCGAATTGTATGGCTGCCAATAACCGCATTCGTTTCATGAGCAGCAGCTGCAGCCGCCCGTAAGATTTTAGTTTCAGTTGCTGTTAATCCGTCATCCCCTGCACTCAGCTTGATCCAACCGGCTTGCACGCCGCTCGATTCAATTTCACCTTGCAATTCACCCAGCATCCAATCGGTGAGTTCCGCCTCACTGGCAGCGTGAGCCCAATCCGGAACCCAGGGTTCACGATAAATTCCGGTTGGAATGACCAGGGGTACCTGGGTAGATTCGGATACAGCGCGATCGATATCGGCTCGGCGTCCCACACCGACGGTGCTACACTCTACAATCGCGGTCACACCCGCGTCTTTAGCCTTGGTTATTTCCGGACCCATCAACCGTATCACGTCTTCGGTTTCAGCCTGGGCATAGCCTGGGGTGTTCCAGGTACGTAGGTCCACGAAGACGTGTTCATGGGGCAAAATCATTCCCAATTCGGTAGGATTTTTGGGACCAAGGGTGGTAATAATACTAGCCATAATAATATTCCTCAGCAATATTCAAATTCTAGAGGCCCGCAATTGTTGGAATAACGCCGCGGATAACAGTGAAGTCTAACATATGATTCTATGGATTCTTGCTTTACTGCAATTGATGATTTATCAAACTAGAGCTGGAAAGATGAACTGCGTTTCATTTGCTTATCCAACCAGACATTTATTATTATTGACATGATCAAGGATAGAATGGAGCTTGCATCGTCAGGAGGTTTGATTAACCATGCGACACACCCGTGAAGAAGTCATCCTGCGCACTATCCGTGAGTTTGAGCTCCTGGACCAACTTATCGCCCATCTCACCGATGAGGAATGGGAGCTGCCGCTACTCCGTCCTGAGACGAAAGACCCCTGGACGGTGAAAGATGCCGTGGCACATATCACCCATTGGAAGGCTGACGCAGCTCGGTCCGCTAGAGGGCGAAAGCGACCCCTCGAGGAGCGTGGGTTGGAGACGTCCGATGCCAACCACCTCATCTACCTCCGCTGGCACGATCGCTCTCCACAGGAGGTGCTGGCATGGCACAGGCAGGTCCAGGAAGCTGTGTTGGCTGCCCTGAGAGATGCCCCCGACAAGTGGTTCAATGGCAGGGAGCGCAGCAAGGAATGGCCTTACGACCTGGACGGTCATTCTGCGTACCACCGGGTCAACGATATTAAACGTGCCCTAACAGCCCACCTCAGGAGATGAATGGTGGGTGGTCAGCGGACCTGATGATCAATTCATAGAGACGCCTCGCCGGGGCGTCTCTACTGTTATGTGGAGGTCGCTTTATTTTACAAAACAGTGTGTACACATAGATGATGGATAAACCCATCCCGGTTGAAAATATGCTGGCTGTTGGCTTTATCCAGCACCTGCCCTGGGATGGTTTCCATCCCACCGTCCGATTTATAAACCTCGATCGCGTTATTCTGCGAAGCCTGTATGATGATCGGCACCTGGCAGAAGGTGTAAGCAAGCGAGCCTGGTTTAACATCGATTTGTTGCTGCTGACCTTTGGTATCCAGATAATCGAAGGTTGAGGGCTCCTCGAGAAGCTCATGCGGGTCGAGCAGCAGCATATCAAATATCAGGCTTCCATCATCTATTGATAAGGCAAGTTCCGCGAGCCTGGTAATGATTTCTTCCTTGACCATGCCGCTCATGCCCGGTTGCTTCGCTCCACGTCCCTTGGGGGTATGTGAGTACGGATCGGTCGGGAAGGCACCGTAAACATCCGGGGGTTTATTGAAACCCAACCCTGCCCGAATATCGAAATATCTTTCAACCAGCGCTGTAACTACCGGCTCACCCTCGAAGCGCAAAACGGTTTCCTGTACGGCTAAGAGTAATTTTGAGACCATGTGCCAGTAGACGCTTCCCAGGCCTTCATAGGCGAAAAAGGTTCCCGAACGCCCGGTGAATTCATCATGGTGAAACGTTTCTTCGAATAAATCTAAAATAGTCGCAGATTCTGCCGCTACCAAATCTTTATATTTGGGGTTTCGGTTGAGTTTTTCCAATGCGTTACTCAAATCGCGTACGTTGCGGAAATGACCATTAAAGTGATAATAGCCATTGATATCTCTGGATATTATTGAGCTATCTTGTGCTTTTATCAGGGTGGTAAAGAGCACAATGTCCTGTACCTGACGCTCAGTTAAGCAGTTCTTTTCTAAAAATCCAGGCACATTCCGGTCAGGATAAAGGATGTAGCTGTGGTCAGCCTGGTAAAGCTGGCCTTTCCTCAGGCTTTGCAACAGCGCCAATGACTCTTCACCTGAAAGGTATCCTGAAGATAGGATGGCAACCTG
>JBGOYO010000117.1:0-8033 GCA_041479715.1 Anaerolineae bacterium | reverse complement strand
TAGCGCTCATTGGGTGGTATTTCCCCGTAGCGGAGTAATATGATATAGCTCTCGTCAAATTGATCAATGTCGGGTGGCAGGGAAGCTTCAAGGATTTTTGTCTCGAGGGTCTTCGTGTCGACGAGTATGTAAAGGCATGGATGAGCCCAATTCGCTCGCGGTGCAAGATCAACGAAAACTATTGTCCCGTCAAATGGCATCGCAATGCTCAGTGTGCCGACTTTTATGGGTTGATCTTTCTGAATGACTGCCTTATACCAGTAGATAAGGGACTGCTCCACCTTCTCTGGATTAAGTGCTCTGCGAACCACTTTCAGTATTTCAGTCTTGCTTATGGCTGCCATCATGCTCTCCGAGGTACTGTAAAAAATAGAATTTTCACAGGGGTTCAGCCTCGCAATAAATTACTGAGGGACTCGTTCTATTAGTGAGATTGGTAAATTAATAGTTGACGATAGGAGGTCGTCTGGAGACGTTGCGAATTTTACAAGCACATGAATTTGAATGGTTGACATCAGAGCCTCCTTCGTATTTGTTGAGCTCGAGTCACCAATTGTAGTGGTATTGGCTGCAGCGCAATGCAGGTGATTTTTATTATTTACGGCTGTCTAAAGCAATCAATTTTGATAATTTACCCTCTATATATCGCCCCGTGCATAATTGATATTATCAAACAGATGCTCGAAGTTTCACATTTTAATGCCTGTTTTTTTTCGTTGAGTCTGATACGCTATGATGAAATAATAGCATATACATGTCCTCTAAGGAGTCTGTTAAAGATTAAAAATAAAGCCCATTTATGCGAATTTCTCCATTTTGTTGGTTATGCCCTGCAACCTTTTTCTCTCTGGTAATATTTTTCAGATAGACATGATGCTTTCTTGAAGCTGTAGACTCAAACCCAATTGTTTCTATCTTATTTGATTGCTTACCTTTGCTTTCTCATGAGAAACCTTAAATCTTCTTATCCCTCTTGTGGATTAGAACATTAGTGCTATAATGATTGTGTATTACACACCTTATTTATGAATGTTCACATTAATACGACCGTCGCACAGTCCTTTCCTGGATACTCCTCCCCTAAAAACATGCTTTTTGTTCAGTCCCTAGCGAACTGTTTTGTGAGCGTGGTGGGGGAGGTGGGAGGGGGTATTCCATTCTTTATGCGCCTCTATACCAGGAATGATCGCCTCACATTTTGAATGTGAAGGGGTTTACTAGCGACCGGTGTGTAATTACATGATTGTTGTAGAATCTACTTTTTTCCCCAATCCAATACGCTCTTATTTTTCTCCAAACCGTATCTTCATAAGGCATTCGTTTCTTTTCGTTTCATTTGAGGCTCGAACAGCTCACTCATAAAGCCGTGTAGAATTAAGTTGATGTGTATATGGTCACTGTATAAAAAATGTTCGGAGCTTGCTCATAGCATCATATTTCGCCTAATAGTGACTCCCGATATTGAATATGAATTGTTTTTATTTATTTTTTTGGAGGAACAATTCAATCTCTCAAAATGTCATACCTTAATCGAAAACCTCACAGGTTTAAAAGACCTGTGAGGTTTGATGGATCGAAACGTTCACGCTTAATGATGAACAAGCCTCAGATATTTTATCTACGATGCCTTCGCCTCTTCTGCGACTTGCTCATCTGGGGCTGGCTCGCCTGCGCTGCCACTTGCTCCTCCTCAGCCTCTGCTTCGAGCTCATTTCCATCGGCCGGATGCTCCTCACCTTCTTCCCCATCGCCGCTCTCTGTGACGGCATCGGTCTCGGCCTCAAACTCTTCCACCGTGGTCGGGCGGCGCATCTCGCTCTGCACGCTGCTCATCACACGTGGGCGGTAGGTGAACATGCGCGAGATCACTCCCGAGCGCATATCCTTGAGCAGATTCTGGAACAACTCAAATGCCTTCTTTTTGTACTCCACCAACGGGTCGCGCTGACCGTAAGCTTCCAGCCCGATGGAGACGCGCAGCGCTTCCATTTGGGTCAGGTAGTCCACCCACAGCTCGGTGATTACCCCCAGCAGCAGCTGGCGGTAGACCTCGGTGAGGGCGCGCCTGCCCAGCTCATCCATAATCTTGATGATCTGCTCTCGGTCCAGGCTCTGTAGGGGTTGGGTTTGCAAGCTGGCGCAAGTCTCTTCACCCAGCAGGCTGCGCAGCGTATCCTGTAGGGTCGGGTCCAGGTCTGGCAAGGTGGCATTCGCCAGGCGGGAGAATTCGCTCGCCCCCCAGGCACGCCGAATGGTCTCCTGGGCAGACTGCAGGTGCTTCAGCACCTCCTCGGTGATCTCCTCAGATGGGCGGTGTTCCAGCAGGCGGGCTGCCAGGTATATATAGGTCAGGCGGGTGGTGCGCTGCAGCACCCGACGGTGAGTCTTCTTATCAAAAGAGGCCTTGGTGCCTTGTGGCATCATCAGCAGCAGGCCCAGCAAGTGGTTGGTGGTAACGGGTCCACTGATCTTCGCCAATGCTGAATCCAGGTCATGTGCCAGCTGGCCTGATTCCGGACCGGCGCCATTGCCCATCAGGCGCTCCCGGCGTTTCGTTAGTATGAGCTGAGTGGAGCGATACACCTGGTCTGCCATGGCCTCCCAATCGGAGCTATCCAGCTGGGTGGCATCAAGATCGAGCGAGTCTTCCAGGCGACGTTCGATGGCGCCCACCAGGCGCATCACCGACTGCCCGGCAACAGCATTCTCCACCTGGGTGCGGATGGTTAGTCGCACCTCCTCGGGGTCGTCACGCAGCAGGCGTAGCTCTTCAGGGCTCAGGCGGATGTTAACGTGCACCATGCCCACCAGCTCATCCAGCAGCTCGCGCGAGGTGCGCGGGGCAGCCTCTTCCGACTCACCCATGCGGAGCCCTTCATAGAAGGTATCGAGCGCTTCCAGGCGTTCCTTGCCCTGGCTTTCCAGGCGCTCGCGGCTAGTCTCCAGCAGGCCGTCGATAGTGCGCAGCAGGTGTTCCTCCTCCGCTTTAAGGGCTTCAGAGGCCAATCCAAGCAAGGCATCACGCAGCTCCACCGCTGACGAGTAACCCTTTTGTTGGCTGGAGAGATGGTCGAGCAGCAGCTTAAGCGAGTAAGACGAGAAGAGCATCCCACCCAGGTCGAGTGGGGGCTGCACCTGGTCAAGCCAGGCGAGCAGCTTCCATGGACCTTCGTTGTCAGCCAGCGATTCGGGCACTCGGCGGTTAACCTCGGTGCCCAACAGTTCGGTGACGTCCTCGGAGAGGTCTGCTTTGGTCAGGATCAGGTCGCGCTGGGAATAGATGCGCTGCCGTTGGGTGTTAAGCACATCGTCGTATTCGAGCAGGTGCTTGCGGACGTCAAAGTTAGCGCCTTCCACCCGCGTCTGTGACTGCTCGACCAGGCGGCTCACCAGCCCCACTTCCATAGGGACGGCATCGTCGATCTTCATGCGTTGCATGATCGACTCGACCTGCCCTCCCCCGAACCGGCGCATCAGGTCATCTTCCAGGGAAAGGTAGAAGCGCGACGAGCCGGGGTCACCCTGGCGGGCGGACCGGCCGCGCAGCTGGTTATCGATGCGCCGGGCTTCATGGCGTTCGGAGCCGATCACGTGTAGACCGCCCAGCTGCTTGACGCGCTGCATGTCCTGCATGTAGCCCAGGAAGGTGTTAATATCCGCCTCGTAGATGCCGAGCTGTTCGGGGGTGAGCGCTTCGAGCGCCTGGCGGCGGTCTTCATGGCGCATATCGTACGGGTCGGCGAACCCGGCACGGCGTAAGACGCGGTTGACCGAGTCGATCACGCCCTCGGGTAGCTCGCCGCCCAGCTTGATATCCACGCCACGCCCTGCCATGTTGGTGGCGATGGTCACCGCGCCAAATGCGCCTGCATCGGCGATAATCTGGGATTCTTCGGTGTGCTTGCGGGCGTTCAGCACCTGGTGTGGGATGCCGGCTTCTAGGTCGGTTTTCAGGCGCTCGCTATTCTCAGTGGCGAGGTCGAGCACATTCAGCAGGCGGGTAAGGTTCTCGGAATCTTCGGGGTTAAAGGAGATGCCCAGGTCACGCGCCATCTTGCGCATCTCGGGCACCTGCAGCTGGTCGAGGGGAGCATTGAGCGGCTGCAGCTCTTCGATCACGCGCCCATCTTCTTCGCGGTTATTCTTCTCCAGCCACGCCTGGCGCAGGATGGCCACTTGAGCCAGCTTGCGCAGCGGCTCAGCCCGCATGCGGGTGGATAGGTGGTCGGAAAGCTCGACCGAGGTGGTGCCAACCAGCATGGGGCGCCCCATGGCATGGTAGCGCAGGATTTCGCTGGTGATGGCGCGGAACTTGACCTCCTCGGTGCGGTAGATGACATCTGGGAAATCCTTACGCTGGAAGTAGACCGGCTTCTTCTCGGGTTCATCTTTCAGAGCATAATAGCGGAACTTATAACCCTGCTCATCCCGTCCTTCAAGCAAGGCGAGGGGAGAGCCATCGCGCATTGCCTGGTATTCCAGGTTAGTCGGGATGGCGATCACGTCCAGCTTGTAGATCTTGTCGAACTCCTCGGCTTCGGTGAGGGCAGTACCAGTCATGCCGCACAGCTTCTCGTACATGCGGAAGTAGTTCTGGATGGTGATGGTTGCGTAGGTGACGTTATCCGCCTGGACGCGCACGCCTTCCTTCGCTTCGACCGCCTGGTGCAGACCATCCGACCAGCGGCGACCGGGCATCAGCCTCCCGGTGAACTCGTCAACGATGACCACCTTTCCGGTCTGGACCAGGTAGTCCTTGTTGCGCTTGAAGAGGAATTGGGCGCGCAGTCCCTGCTCGAGGAAGCCCATCAGGCGCTCCTGCTCGGGGGTGACGTCCTCCGGGCGGTCGGGGTCGCGCAATGCCACGCCCAGCAGCTCCTCGACGTGGATCTCACCGATCTCGGTGAGGGTGATGTTGCGGTCGCGCTCGTTGAGCTCGTAGTCTTCGGGTCGCAGCTGGCGCACTACCTGGGCCAGGCGCATGTACCATTCGGCGTCGTCCTGGGCAGGTCCTGAGATAATGAGAGGAGTGCGGGCTTCATCAATGAGTATATTGTCGACTTCGTCGACGATGGCGTAATAGTGGCCGCGCTGGACGCGTTCCTCCATGGTCATGGTCATGTTATCGCGCAGGTAATCGAAGCCGAACTCCGAGTTGATGCCGTAGGTAATATCGGCGGCGTAGGCCTCACGACGGTCCACCAGGCGCAGCTGGTGCTGGTCTTCATGTGGAGACGTCTTCTCGAGGTCGACGATAAAAGCCTTTTTGCCATTCTCAGTGCGGGCGGCCATCTGCAGCACGCCCACGTTAAGCCCGAGGGCATTGTAGATCGGTGCCATCCAGCGGGCGTCACGGCGTGCCAGGTAGTCGTTCACCGTTACCAGGTGGGTGCCCTTACCGGTGAGGGCGTTCAGGTACAGCGGCAGGGTAGCGACGAGGGTTTTACCTTCACCGGTGCGCATCTCGGCGATCTTACCCTGGTGCAGGGCAATGCCACCGATGAGCTGGACGTCGTAATGTCGCTGACCGTTGGTGCGCTTGCTGGCCTCGCGCACGGCGGCGAAAGCCTCAGGCAGCAGGTCATCCAGGGTCTCGCCATCGGCCAGGCGTGTGTGGAATTCCACCGTCTTGGCCAGGAGTGCTTCAGCGCTCAATGCTTCGAACTCAGGCTCCAGGCTGTTGATCTGGTCGACAATCTCGTTCGACTTGTTGAGGGCTCTCTTGTTCGGGTCACCACCGAGAATGGTAACGAATTTCTTGAGCATATTTACCCTTTCTGCGGGGGGATTATAGCATAGTTAGTTTAAGGGAGTTTGAGAGTGATAGGTCAGGATAACGGAGCAATATTGGACCTTATTCCTCCCACCTGGTCCAACCTGTACAGGCAGTTTAGAATGAAAGCTGCTCTGCGCCAGATGGCTCCTCCATGCCGGGGATGGAGGCAGCGTTGACCAGGCTTCCATCCGAGAGGATATGCCAGATGGTTACATTTGGGTACCGTTGTAGCAGATACCATGCTATGAGATGGTGACGGTGGCAGCGAGCGGGGTCCTTCTCCGCGCACATGATGCATGTGGTACGCTCGCCCGCCAATTTGATCAGATTATTGATGCCCTCGACGAACCAGGGGCGTTGCATCACTTCGGGATAGTTGACCTCATGCAGGTACTCCTCCGGTTTGCCCGGAAGGGTGTGATGTTTATAGCATGATGGGTCTTTCGGGCGACCACCCAGCGCTTCACCTGCCCAGGTATAAGCGATACCGTATGCAAGCACGGCTTGCGCTAGGGCAGTTTTGTTGAACTGAGGATGGAAGCGACTGTAGGGTGTGCTCCGCACGTCCACCAGTTGCGTGACTTTATGTTCTACCAGCAACCGGATAAACTCATCCACTGGGTGGTTGCTATGGCCGATGGTGTAGAGCTCCATGCTGCGGTCTATATACCCACCAGCGCCACCGCTGCCTGGAAAGAGAAATAAGCTGACAGCATATCCTCAGACGTAAAGGTCAGGCGCCGGCCATCCAGGCGCTTGGAGCCAGGCAGCACTGAAGCCTGATCGGCCTGGTCGGATGAGTTGAAGTCAATGGTAACGTGCACAGGTGTGGTGAGGGCCAATGGCTTGGGAGCCTCCCCGGCTATCAGGCGCTTGACCGCCTGGATGGCAGCCTTTTGGATCAGCTCTTCGGTGATCTGCGGTGGGAGACACTCGGCAGCCATCCGGCTAACGGCAGTCTTCACTACCACCGTCTCTATCGAACCGAGCAGCTCGGAGGCCTGGGCACAGGCGGTCTGGTCACCGGTGAGCATGAGCACCGGGACGTTGAAATGACCCGCCACGGCGCCGTTCAAGCCGTATTCGCCCACCAGGATGTCATTCAGCCACAGGTTAGCCACTCTGCGGCTGGACCAGGTGTGGTCGAGGATGGCATTCTGCAAGCCAGCCCGGGCATGATAGCCGATAAAAATGAGTCCATCGATCCCCTGGTCGATCCCCTGGACCATTGCTAGAGGGGAATAGTCTCCACATATCAAGTGGGCGCACGGGTCCAGGTCTTCGAGTAGGATGTTGGTGCCGCGGTCGTGTCCATCGGTGACCAGGATTTCCTTGACCCCGGCTTTACAAACACCCTGCACGGCCGCGTTGACGTCACCGGTCATCTGGCGGCGGAAACGCGGGTACTCGGCGTGGTTGGGATCAACCTGATCCCAGTTCGTCACACCAGTGATACCTTCCATGTCGGCAGCGATGAGTATTTTCATAGATAGTAAACTCCTCGGTCATTTCTTGAGGTGATAGGGTAGCCAATGAGTGCGTTTTTAAGCCCGGACAGGTTACCGATGTGATCAATCCTGACCGATCCATAGTATATCCCACTCCGACTAATAGACTAGCGGGAAACCAGCGACAATTATTGGTAGATGTGTCCCATGCTATAATCACACTCATTCCAACTTTCGATTTTTACGGAGGACACGATGGCTGGCAGTGGATTATTTCCATTTACTGAAGAACACGAGAGCATTCGACTGGCGGCGCGTAACTTTGCACAAAAAGAAATTGCACCGGTGGCAGCTGAGTTCGACGAGAGCGGTGAATTCCCCTCCAAGACAATCAAGAAGATGGGAGAAATGGGCTTCATGGGGATTGAAGTGCCCGAAGAATACGGCGGAGCAGGGATGGACACCCTGGCGTACGTGCTGGCACTGGAAGAAATCTGCAAGGTGGATGCCGCGCATGGCACCATCATGTCGGTCAACAACAGCTTATTTTGTAATGGCATCCTGAAGTTTGGTACGGAAGCCCAGAAGCAAAAGTATGTTACGGCAGTCGCTTCAGGCAAAGCTATCGGGGCATACTCCCTTACTGAACCGATGTCAGGCTCGGATGCAGGGACGATGCGCAGCCGGGCGGTCAGAGATGGGGAGGTGTATGTCATCAATGGGCGTAAGTCGTGGGTGACCAGTGGACCGGTGGCTGAATATATCGTCATGTTCACCATGACTGACCCGGATAAGAAGCACCGCGGGAT
>JBGOYO010000116.1:0-8040 GCA_041479715.1 Anaerolineae bacterium | reverse complement strand
GATTTATAGTGTTCACTCATACCGTAATTCAACGGTGGAAGGACGACCGTAT
The DNA here is from genome assembly GCA_041479715.1 of Anaerolineae bacterium. Taxonomy (GTDB): domain Bacteria; phylum Chloroflexota; class Anaerolineae; order Anaerolineales; family UBA4823; genus FEB-25. Next base: position 7,988 of record JBGOYO010000116.1, on the reverse strand, counting down.
TTGGGAGGCGGGCGGCGATATCTAGGGCTACCAGGTAAGCCGTCAAAGCATCGGTGCCAAATGGAAGGTGCCATCCGTGGTTCTCTAGAGAGCCTAAAGGCAGAATTACTTTTTCAAACGGTTTGGTTTTCCAATCCGACCCATTCAAATGTTGCACCTCAAGGGGGTTTTTATTCATGCTGTTTTTCCTTTTTTCCTAATGTCTTCCAGAACCTCCAAGGAAGTTCTGGAAGACGAGGTATATTTCTTGCTTAAATTAGTGAGTTGATTCTATGGTGCTGGGATTTTCTCTGGCACGACTTCGGCACCCAGGGTCAGTTTCTGATCTTTAACCAGGATTATTGTGACACCTTTTTGAGGCACACCGCTGCCGGGAAGATAGGTGAGCTTGCCGGTTATACCAGGGAAATCCTTGGTGGCAGCCAAGGCGTCGTGGATAGCCTTTAGATCCGTGGATTTGGCCCGACTGATCGCATCAGCGATGAGTTTCATCGTGTCATATCCGAGAGCAGCAAAGGCATTTTCTGGTGCATTTCCGTATTCAGCTGTATAGTCGCTAATGAACTTCTTGATCGGATCTGTTCCTAAAACGGGATCCATCAAGGAATGGGTCGTAAAGTATACATTAGTGGCCCCTTTTCCAGGAATCTGAACTAGGAGTGGAGTGTCGTACCCGTCTCCACCCATGATGGCTTTATCGATACCGGAGTCACGGAACTGTTTAACTATCGTGCCGATATCATCCGGTTGGGCAGCAATATAGAGGAAATCAGGTGGGGTTGCAGCGGCCTTTACCTTTGCGATTTCAGCTGAAAAATCCTTGTCGCCGGTCTGGTAACTGTCTTCTAATACAACCTGCCCGCCTAACTCAGTATAGCGCTCTTTGAAGTATTGACTAAGCAGCTTGGTGTATTCGGTGCCTTGATCGGTTAACAGGTAAACTGTCTTGTAATTCAAGGTATTAAATGCATATTCAGCGCCCGCGGCAGCCTGAACATTATCACCAAAGCACGCCAGGAAGAGATAATCGGGCACCTGTTCGGGCAGCTTCGGTGAAGTGGCACCAGAGGTGACAAAGACGATCCCGGCCTTAGCAGCTATGGGAGCGGCTGCCAGGGTCATATCACTGTCGCTGAAGCCCATCATGGCAACTACTTTGTCTGTATCAACAAGCTGAGTGGCAGCATTTCCGATAACTGTGGCGTCTGACTTGCCGTCATAGAATACGATCTGGATTTGACGACCCAACACACCGCCGGCTGCATTAATTTCCTTGGCCGCAAGCTCGGCTCCATGATAGGATGGAACATCGAGTGAGGCCTGTCCTCCGGTGACATTATAAATGACTCCAATTTTAATGGGCGTGTTCGCAGCGGGTTGTGTACCCCCTGCGCACGAGGCGAGCAAAGTAGCTATAACCAGAAAAGCTGTTATAAGTATGCTTTTTTTCATCTTGAACTCCTTCCCTTCGAATGCGTTCTTGAATTTTGATTATTTTTAGCCAACACGCTCGATGACAACGCTGTATTCAATTTCTATGAGGAGCTGCCTCCTTTCTTTTCATCTTCCGGATTACCGATGAGAATATCAGACCAAAGTCCAATTCGCGTTTTCCCATGATTCCTTCCGGGCGAAAGATAATCAGCAGGATGAAAATGACAGCCATCAGGATCTGGCTGGCACCATAAACGGGTGGGAGTTGAATAAAACCAAGGTTTACGCCTCTTTCGGCATTTCGGAGGACTTCTGACAATATGGTGATTACTACTGCGCCGATCACAGACCCGCTAATCGAACCCATACCGCCAACGATGAGCATCGTGATAATGCTGAAAGTCTCGACAAATAGGAAAGCTTTTGGTGAGAAGGATTGAATAAAATGCGCCCATAAGGAACCCGCAACAGCAGTAAAGAAAGCACTAACGCAAAAAGCCAGTAGCCGCATGCTCAGGACATTAATGCCAAGGGATTGGGCTGCAATATAATTATCCCTGGTGGCTATCATCTGACGCCCAAAGGAGGACCGTACCAATCTCCAGACGAAATAAAGAGTTAAAACAGTCCAAATGCCTACCCACCACAAGTTTGTATATGCTGGTACGCTTGAGAAAGTACGGGCACCACGGGTCATCGAGTCCCAGTTAATCAGGATAACATTTACAATAACCAAGAAACCCAACGTAGCCACACTGACATAAGGGCCGGTAAGTCGCATGATCGAAAAGCCGATCGCCAGGGCGGCCAACATGGCAATGACCCCAGCAATTATAGTGGCAGGAAGAAAGGAGAGCTGAGTGTTTTCAAGCCAGGCAGGAAGATCGGGGAGGTAGGCCTGCTTAAGCGATAGAGGCAGAGTTAGTATTGCAGCAGTATAGGCTCCAATGGCCATGAACCCAATATGCCCGAGAGAAAAAACGCCAGTGAAGCCACTCGAAAGATTCAGGCTTGCTACCAGGATGATACTGATACAGAGTCCGATGACGATACGCTGAATATAAGAACTGGTACCAAAGTTAATGAAAACCAGGAGACCAGCGAAGAGCACAATTAACACTATACTGGTGACCAAGGGCGAAAGGGTCTTTTTCCCCACGGTTTGCATTAGAATTTCTCCTTTTCTGTTGAACCCAGCAATCCATTCGGACGGAAGAGCAATAACACGATCAGTATGGCGAAAACGAATGCATCGCGGAATGGGGTCAGATAAGAAGGTAGTATGCCTTGAAGTACGATTTCAAGGATACCTAGGATGTAACCGCCTAATACAGCGCCCGGCAAGCTGCCCAGCCCACCAATCACCGAAGCTACGAAAGCTTTCAATACCGGATAAAAACCCATAAGAGGATCAATTTTCCCGACCCGCGCACTCCACAACACACCAACGACACCTGCAAGTATAGATCCAATACCAAAAGCACTAATAAAAACTCTATTGATATTGATACCCATCAAACGGGAAGTGAGCAGGTCCTGGGAAACTGCTCGCATGGAAGTCCCGGCATCGGTGCGAGTAATAAAGAAAGTGAGTAGCACGAGGAGAATACCGGTTACCACGATAGCGATGATGTCAACTGAATTAACCCTGAGTGCGCCGAAGTTCAAGGCAGAGTTCAAAAAATCAGGAGCAGAAAAAGGTCGGGAGGAGGGGCTGAAGAGTAGGATTGCCAAGTTTTCTAGGAAAATTGTAACTGCAAAAGAAGTGAGTAACATGGACACCTCTGGGGCGCCACGAATTGGTCGATAAGCCACGCGCTCCATAATCAAACCAGTCAGGCCAGAGGCAGCAATGCCACCCACCGCAGCAATCCAGAAAGGGACGCCAGCTATAGTCAGGAACAAGGTAGCATAACTACCCACCATGATCAGATCGCCATGAGCAAAATTAATCAACCGCAGTATGCCATAAACCATGGCCAAGCCAATGGCCATCAATGCATAAAGGCTTCCTATACTGATGGCGTTAATCGCTTGCTGAATAAAGAACTCAAGTTGAGTCAAACTGATCATTTCGCCATACCTCCCAGGTAAAACTGTTCCAATGCGATGTTGGATTTCAGTTCGGCAGCAGTTCCGCTAAGTGCCACCTGGCCGGTTTCCAACAAGTAACAACGGTCAGCGATAGCCATTGCCTGGCGGGCATTCTGTTCTACCAGTAATATGGTCACGCCCTGTTGATGGAGTTGTTGGATAACTTTGAAGATTTCCTGGACTATGAGCGGTGCCAGACCAAGAGATGGCTCATCCAACATCAATAGACGAGGTTTTGCCATTAGAGAGCGCCCAATAGCAAGCATTTGTTGTTCGCCTCCACTTAAGGTGGCTCCGGTTTGATGGATACGCGTTTTGAGCACCGGGAAAAGGTTAAAAACCCACTCTAAGTCATTGTTTACTTCGTCACGCTCTTTCCGACGCACAGCCCCCATCCGAAGATTTTCCATCACGTTTAAATTGCCAAAAATTCGCCGTCCTTCTGGGCATTGGACAATGCCCTGGGCAACAATCCCTTCCGGAATCAACTTAGTCAGGTCAACATTCTGGTAGGTTACCGTGCCCGTTCGCGGGCGGATAATCCCAGAAATGGTCATTAGTGTGGTGGTTTTACCCGCTCCATTGGCTCCTAGGATAGAAACTAGCTCCCCTTCATGGACTTCCAAGCTTATTCCTTTAAGCGCATGTACATGCCCGTAGTAAACCTCGATGTTTTCAAGCTTGAGCATTGTCTTCTACCTTTCCCAGGTAGGCTTCGATAACCTGTGGGTTATTGCGAACTTCAGCCGGTGTACCTTCAGCAATGATTTCACCATTACTCAAGACCTGGATTCGCTCACAAAGCTGCATAACGATCGGCATATTGTGTTCGACGACAATAACAGTCAAATGATATTCATCGCGGATCCTGCGGATGAGTTGGAGAACGTCCAGACTCTCTTGTAGACTCATCCCCGCCACCGGTTCATCCAGCAGCAGCAATTTGGGCTGTAAAGCCAAGGCCCGGACAATTTCCAGTTTTCTCTGATCACCATAAGGCAGCGATGAAGACAGCTGATAAGGCCGGTCTTCCAAGTTAAACAACACCATCAATTCCATCGATTTACTTATGAGCCGCTGCTCACGCCGATGAAAAGAAGGCCATGATGCTAAGGTAGTGAACAGATTGTCAGAGTCGTGCAACTGGTGGGCAGTCCTGACGTTGTCCATCAACGTCATATTGGAAAACAGACGGACGCTTTGAAATGTCCTTCCGATGCCAAGCTTAGCGATTTTTTCGGGTGGATATTTTGTAATTTCCTGGCCGCGAAATAGAATCTTCCCACTACTAGGTGGGATGTACCCGGTGATCAAATTAAACAGAGTGGACTTCCCCGCTCCATTCGGACCAATGACGCCTAAAATTTCCCCCGGGTGTAAGGACAGGTGGTAATTGAAAATCGCTCGAAGGCCTTTAAAATTTTTGGATAGGTCCTCAATCTGGAGCAGATTTTCATTTTCCCGTAGGATATGATCGGACATTGCTCTCCTTTCAGGAATAGGCGAGGTGTTGAAGATTTTTTCTAACCTTCTTGCGAGGCGATCGCTCCAAGCTCGAAGATCACGTTACCTGGCCTGATATTTGGGCTAGTACGGATACAGGTAACAACACCTTCGTTAGGTGATTTCACGTCAAGCATGGGCTGCCCGAAGACATCGCGTATATAACCAACCACCTGATCCTTTTTCACCAGTTGGCTGACTTTCATTTCGGGATACCATAACCCGGTTAGGTCTGTCCGGATAAATTCATAGTTCTCAAGGAACTTGCGTTTGACCGTATTAACGATCGTCCCTGGCAACATTCCAAGGTGAACCAGGATATTGCGCAAGCCAGTTAGATGGATCTCCACATACCGCATATCCAGAATACCTTGCTGGCCCGACTCGCACAGGATCGCAGGTTTACCGCGTCCGGCAGTAACGATATATGCGGCATTAGGGGGTAAATTTAGTTCATAGGGATCTTTGACGACCAGAGGAATATTGTAAGCGATGGCCATGGCTTTGCCTTTTTCTTCCTGGTCGGTATTGCCCGTTGCAACCCAGCGGTTGAATGGCGTTAACGCTTCGGGGATGTCACCACCGTGCAGCTCGACAAAATAGTCCGCCTTGCTTAACACTTCCTGGTCGAAGTAATATGCCATAACTTCGCCGAAGGTGCCCACTGGTGAACCTGGGAAAGTGGACATGGGGTTTTTGCCGTCCTGGGGTACAACAAAACCTGCATTATTTAAATGCGCCGGCATGTTATAGATTGTACCTATCTTGAGCGTTCCACTTAGCTTAGCTGGATCGACTTCATTGAATAGCTGGATGGCAGCTTCAATTCCACAATACTCACAACCGTGCATGCCGCCTAATACGACTAGATTAGGGCCGTCAGAAGCACCGTAGATTGTCCCTATGGGAAAGCGGATCGGTTCCCCGGTGTTGCGATACGTGAACTCCAGCCATCCTTTTTCTTTTGTTCCTTTTACTATTGTCATTTATTCCTCCGAAGTTTTTGGATAGTTTGCACGCACAAACTCCTGACCAATTAGTGATTAAATAATCAGATAGTTATTCCGATTTTCGTCGGCTTTAGAGAGCTGAATTTTATCTCTAAAGAATTATTTGAGCGGACAACTAATTGAGAACGTAAAGCTTCTGGGTTGTGGGTAAACCTGTATTCGAAGGTTTCCACATTTACTTGGACCAGCAGGTTTTGCTTCCAGGCTTTTCTGATCTGCAGAGCAATCAATGATTTCATATACATCTTTGATGGAATTCCCTAAATGCAAAACCTGACGGACTCAATTATACAGGATCCGGCGTAGATTTCGTTTTGTATTACGACTGCGGTTGCTCCCTTTGAAGGAATTGGTTGGAATAAAAAAAACTGACACAGGCTTGGCTGGCAATTGACCAGTCGTTAATCATTTTTCGAGTGGCGGGAATAACAACAATCATAGATACTGTGATCAGAGACGCTCTTCCCTTGTGCAAGGTAGCGGCGATACAAACCCTAGCCCAGCATAGAGAATAGGACTGGTAATTTGCCCTTTTTATGCCAATATAGAGGAATGGGCAATTCCCAGTTAAAATTTACTTTCATTATATTGGGTATCGGTCATTGCGAATAATCCAACAGCACCAATCATCGACCAGCAATTTCTTTGAAGCGGATAAAAATACCCTCTGCCAAACAATAACGGTTGAAATGTTCTATTTACATCTAAGAACGTATTGGATGTAAGATTAACCTACAACACAATATAGTATTTATTACTGCATTTGTCAACCAGAGTTGGATACTTGGCTCTTCCAAACTGTTTATACTTATCAAAGTTTCGAATATAAAAACTTTAAAATCGGCTTTCGTACGAATTAACCATTCGTAGGCAACAGTGAACTAGACGCCGATTACCGGCCCCACACCTGGGGGATGGAAGCATGCAGCCAGATTCATGGGTCCACCACATTAAAAGCTAATCTATTATTGCATTATCAAACATAGGTGACGATTTCTATTTATCGGAGAACAATATGGCTGAGCAAAAAACAAAACCCACAGATGTGTCCGTAGCAGATTATCTCAACGCAATCGAGAACGACCAGGTTCGCCAAGATTGTTGGGCAATTGTAGATATCATGCAAGAGGCTACAAAAGCCAAGGCTCAAATGTGGGGAAGCAGTATTATCGGCTTTGGCAAGTACCATTACGTCTATGCCAGCGGTCGCGAAGGCGATTGGATGCTGATCGGTTTCTCGCCACGTAAACAGAACATTACACTCTATCTAATGGGTGGCTTTGGGCAGTATGAAAATTTATTAGCTTCACTGGGTAAATACACTCGTGGTAAGGGGTGCCTGTACATCAAGCGCCTCTCAGATATCGATTTGCCGACCCTGGAGAAGCTGATCCAAGAATCAGTAAATTATATGATCAGTACCTATGCAAAATAAACAAACCATATCGAAGAATTAGGGTATCATAAAGTCAAGTAAATTGAGAACTGATCAAAAATCATCCGTGAATTTCATCGAATACGTAACAAATCAACTCGATAGGCTATTCAGAGAACTTTCCCTATACGCATACTTATTATCCTAATGGAAAATGTCTTGCGTTTTTTGGATAAACATACGCATGCTTACGCAGCTGATGTCGGCTGGTTCAATCTATCTAATAACAGCCAGCAGTTGCTCGGGCATTTTTCCGTATATAATCGGGGAAATTTAGTACATCTGTATAACAGGAGGATAAAATGAGTTTTTCACCATTTCAAACCCGATATGACAACATGCGGTATAACCGCTGTGGAAGGAGCGGACTTAAGCTGCCCGCCATTTCGTTAGGCCTATGGCATAACTTTGGGGGAGTGGACTTCTTGGAAAACTGCCGGGCGATGCTCAGGCGGGCATTTGACCTGGGCATCACCCACTTCGACCTGGCGAATAACTATGGACCACCTTAT
>JBGOYO010000115.1:0-8045 GCA_041479715.1 Anaerolineae bacterium | reverse complement strand
TGGGGATTGCCGCTCGGCGGCTCAAATTTATCTGAGATTCCCGAAGACCATGCCTCCTTCACAAGATTCGTCCTCTCTCAATACACCCCAACATAGATATAAAGTGGGATTGATCATTTTTAATATCGGCCTATGGGCAATATTACTGTTCAATGGACTGCTGCCGTTGTTAAATATGGCAGAAGAAAGCTAGCGTTACCCTGATTTTGTGCCATATATCAGGCCAATCGGCACAGATTTCCGCGAAGGATACTTCTACCCGGCAAAAATACTGCTGCAAGGGGAAAGCCCATATCTGGAATACCATTTGATCTACCCGCCATTTTCAGCGCTATTCTCTGTCCCATTCCGGATGTTCTCTGTCGATACAGCATATTTAGTCAATGTCTGCCTGCTCTTCGCCCTTAACATCGCCATTGTTATCCTCAGCCTTTCCATCGTCCACCGGGCGTTCGCTTCGCCGGGCAAAGATGATGGTCCGGCAGATACGCCCATAACCATCCGCCGCAACCTGATGCTTCAGATGGCGGTATATGCAGTCACCTGTTATGGCTTTCTTTTCAGCGTTGAGCGCGGCAACATGGACACATATCCGCTGTTTTTCTCCATCCTGGCACTCTGGTTGTTAACCAGGCCCTCCAAAAGCACCGCAGAGCTGTGGATGTCGGTCTTGCTGATTGGAATTGCCACTCACCTCAAGATCTACCCGGCTGTTCTCTTTATTTTAATTGGTTGGAAATACGGGTGGAAAAGCCTGGTACCAATTCTGGTGATCAACCTGGGGTTGTTATTCAGCACCGGTTTTACCAATGTGGGACAATTCATCCATACAATAAGCTCCTACACTACCACCCCATTCATCTGGGTGGGTAATCATTCAGCAGCCTCATTCGCCACTTACGTAAACAACTATCTGGGTGAACGGCTAGGTGTGCAGATTCCGGGCTTGGTTTTTTATCTAGTTCCGTTAACCTTTTGGGGGGTTGGTTTTTTTTATTCTGTGGCGGAAAGGATTATCACCGGCCAACCTGGTCTGGCTGTTCTTGCTCACTGTCCCGTTGATGAACGTTATCCCTACCGTCAGCTACGATTACAAGCTGGTCTTACTAACCCCGGTCATCGCCATGCTGCTGTTTTGGGTGTTAACTGCATCAAACAACGCCCCGATGCGTGAAGTGCCTGGCTATTTGATCTTGCTGCTGGCGCTGTTGGTATTGTTGTTCATTATTGGGCGCTCCCCGGCGCTCTTGCCAACGGTGCTGAAAAACAAATATCCGTTCATCCTGGTGGTTGAATTTATTACTCTCGTCGGAATTTATAAGCAATCCTTGGGCACCAGACCCAAAGTAGATGCGTTGTCATCATGACTACTGCGCAAAAAATCACCAAGCTAGAGTTATTCCCTGTATCTGAATACGTCGGGGTGAACCGCGACGACCCGATCCGGTTCTACAACACCCCTGTCTTCGGGAGGTTATACCGCCGGCGGGTTGAGCTCTGCCTGGCGGAGCTCAGTGGGGGAGAGCGGGTGCTGGAGGTAGGGTTTGGCTCGGGCGTGACTTTTATCAACCTGGCTGCACAGTACCATGAAATCCATGGCCTCGATCTCACGGCAGACGTGGCTGAGATAGAGGCATTCTTCGATCGAAAAGGGATCAAGACGGATCTGCGCAACGGCAGTGTACTGGAAATGCCCTACGAGGATCACAGGTTTGATAGCGTGCTGTTGATCAGTATCCTCGAGCACCTGCAGCCAGCTGATCAAATGAAAGCCTTTACCGAAATCACCAGGGTACTTAAACCTGGCGGCCAGGTTGTCTATGGCGCGCCGATCGAACGTCCATTGATGGTGTTCTTTTTTCACTTGCTGGGGTACGACATACGCCTGCACCATTTCTCTACCCATGAAGATGTTCGCCAGGCCGCTGGGAAATTCCTACACCCAATGCGCATTGTGAATATGACCGGTCCATTCGGCCTCTTTGGAGGAATCTATCAGGTGGGACATTTTAATAAAACCTAAACCGGGTCGTTCAGCAATTTTCTACCCTTATTATTATTTGCAGGCAATTTGGCTCGATGAAGCAAGAAGAATTGTAAAGGGATTTCATTATATAGGTTAGAGCTTGCTCATCTTCGTTTTGAGAAGTCAGGGGGAGTAGACGGTATAATAATATCCATGGATGGGGAGGGAAGGTGAAATCCATGGATACTTTTCCAAATTTGATCGACGAAAAAGGCAGTGATGCATACTGCGGTTCTTGGGAAGAGTTGCTGCAATCCCGGCAATTGATCATTGCCTCCAACCACGGACCGGTTACCTTCCATACGGATGAAAACGGAGTAGTCCAGCCGCAGCGCAGCGGTGGAGGGGGGCTTGTGTCGGCGTTATCCGGCATCGCCCAGCACGTAGATGCTTGTTGGATCGCCAGTGCACTTTCGGAGGAAGATAAAGCCTGGCAAGGGGGAATGGTGCCCATCGCTGAAGGAAGCGGTTCGGTGCAGCTGCAGTTTGTGTCGTCGGAAGAATCAGCCTATGATGGCTATTACAAGGTGATCGCCAACCCACTGTTGTGGTTCCTGCAGCATTCGATGTGGGATATCTTTCGGTCTCCCACGATCGACCGCACCACCTGGCAGAACTGGCAGAATGGCTACATGGTGGTCAACCGGTTATTCGCTGAGGTGGTAACAAAACAAATCCTGGCAAAGCAGAAGCCGGCCCTGGTGATGCTCCAGGACTATCACCTGTACCTGGCGCCATATTACATCCGCCGGGTATTCCGACCCCGGAAAAAATATACTCTGATGCACTTTATCCACATACCCTGGCCAGGTGCTGAGGATTGGGGTTACCTGCCGGCACGCATGCGGCAGAGCATCCTGGAAGGATTATGCTCAGTGGATCTACTTGGGTTCCAAACGCGGGAAGATGGTTTGAATTTCATCCGCACGTGTGAGAGCCACCTGCCACGCGCCCATGTGAACTTCAAAGAAGGCCGGGTATGGTACCGGAACCACACCACTTATGTGCGAGATTTTCCGATCTCGATCGACGTGAAAGCGCTCGAGCGTCTGGCTGAATCGGAGGAGGTGGCCGAGCACCATAATTCATTTTTGGAACAGTACGGTGGCAACCCCTTGATCCTGCGTATCGACCGCATCGAACCGAGTAAAAATATTGTGCGCGGCTTCCAGGCATTTGATGAGCTGCTCGAGTTGTACCCGGAGCACCGTGGCAAGGTGCAGTTCCTGGCATTATTGGTTCCCTCGCGGATGGAGGTGGAGCAATATCAGGATTATTTGAACGAACTAATGGGTGCAGCCGGGCAGGTGAACGCCAAATATGGGGATAGCAATTGGGAACCGGTGAGGGTGATGGTGGGAGAAAACTACCCGCGGGCTGTGGCAGCCATGCAGCTCTACGATGTGCTGCTGGTGAACTCCATTGCGGATGGGATGAACCTGGTAGCCAAGGAAGGTCCGGTAGTCAACCAACAGCAGGGGGTGCTGGTACTTTCGGAAAGGACGGGCTCCCACGAGCAGCTTGGATCGGGTGCGCTGGTCATCCCACCGCTGGATATTTCGGCGACTGCCAGTGCCCTACACCAGGCATTGGTAATGCTGCCTGATGAAAGAAAAGAGAAAGCTGATCGTTTGCGTGGCCTGATCGAGCGGGAGGATATCGTCGATTGGCTGTGCGGGCAGCTGGAAGCCATCGTCGAGCTGGGTTTATGAAAACGGCTATCCTGCATTACTCCGTCCCACCCGTGGTCGGGGGGGTCGAGGCGGTGATCCAGGCGCATACCTCGTTGCTGCTGGCAGCCGGCTACCCGGTGACATTAATCGCCGGGGCAGGGGATAAAGCCGCCCTCCCGCAGGGGGCAGAGTTTATCCAAATCCCGGAAATGGATTCCCAAAATCCACTGATTTTAGAAGCCAGTCAGCAGCTGGAAGCGGGCGTGGTACCGGATGATTTTGAGGCAATAACAGTCAGCCTCGAGAAATCATTGACAGATGCCTTGCAGGAGATGGACCACGTCATCATCCACAACATTCTTACTAAGCATTTCAACCTGCCATTGACGGCAGCCTTGGTGCGATTGCTTGAGCAGGGGAGGATCAAGCACTGCATCGCCTGGTGCCATGATTTCACCTGGACCAGCTCCCACTCAAGGACGAGCGTGCACCCAGGGTATCCATGGGATCTACTGCGGACGTACCGGGAGGAGGTGACCTACGTGACGGTGTCACTCCACCGCCAGGCCGAGCTGGCAGGCTTATTTCACTGCGCCCCCGGGCGGATTAACGTAATATATGATGGAGTGGACCCGGCGGACCTGTATAGCCTGTCAGACGAAGGCCAGGCGCTGGTTGAGCGGCTTGAGCTGAATGAAGCCGACCTGGTTCTCTTGATGCCTGTGCGCATCACCCAGGCGAAGAATATCGAGTTCGCCATGCAAGTGACTGCCAGCCTTGTATCCAAAGATATCCACCCGAAGCTGGTCGTCACAGGCCCACCTGACCCGCATGACCCAGAAGACTTGGCTTATTATCTGAGTTTATTGGATACGCGCCAAAAGCTGGGTGTCGAGCGGGAAGTACGGTTTGTATATTCTTCGGGTCCACAAGATGAGAGAGGCTACACGATCGGTTTTCCGCTGGTGAGAGAGCTGTATCGGACGTGCGATGCGCTATTCATGACCAGCCACCGGGAGGGGTTCGGGATGCCAATCCTGGAAGCGGGACTGATCGGTATGCCCATCTTCAGCACAGAAATCCCAGCGACCGAGGAGATCGGCGACCAGGAGGTGGTCCGGTTTTCAGCGGAAGCATCGGCAGACCAGGTGGCAGAGCTGATCCTTGAGTGGGCTCGGAACAGCCCGACACTGCGCTTACGGCAGCGCATCCGAAAAAATTTTACCTGGCAGGCCATCTTCAACCATAATATCCTTCCACTGCTGACCGGAGGAGGAAAGGCTTGATGTTTGCGTCTGAGAACGAGCTGAATGCATGGGTATCCGTGGCCGAGAGGCTATGGCTATTTCTCGATTATGACGGGACATTGGTGGAATTCACCCGCACACCCGATATCATCAAGCCAGACCCAATGGTCATTGACCTGATCAAGCGCCTGGCGGGGAAGACCCGCATCCGACTGGCGATCGTCAGCGGTAGAATGCTGCGGGATCTCCAGGCGCTGCTGCCGGTGCCAGGGATCTTTATCGCCGGCACGTATGGGATCGAGGTACAGACCCCGGATGGAGAAATAATCCAGCGAGAGGACTATGCGCTCGTCCGCCCATACCTGGACCAGCTCAAACCGCACTGGGAGGAGATCATTGACGGGCGTAAAGGCTACTTCCTGGAGGATAAGGGCTGGTCACTGGCATTGCACGCACGCTTTGCCCCGGACAAGGAAGCTATACACGTGATCTCTACCATCCAGCAATCTCTCGACCAGGACCTGATTACCGAGGAATACCGCCTGATCAAACAGAAAAAATTCCTGGAGGTCAGCTCAGCTAAAGCGGATAAGGGCAAGGCGGTCACATTCTTACTGAACAGTTTCCCAATCCCAGAAGCGCGCCTGGTCTACATTGGCGATGACGATAATGACGCTGAAGCGTTCCAGACCATCCACGCCCATGGAGGTGTGGCAATCTCGGTGGCGCAGTATTTTGGCTACATCCGCTCAACCGGGGGCGATTATGTGTTGAAATCACCCAAGGCGGTGCGCAAGTGGCTGGAGAATTTAGATAAATGGTTTTGAGAGTTCCCAGGAACACCAGATCCGCACTCAGCTGCTGTTGTTGAATAAAGTAACAATAGCATCGACCTTTAATTTATTCGAACAATCGCGCACTAGCGGTTTTAGTCCCTTATAGGAGGAGTAAGTAACGACATGAATGCAGACGCCTTTCGCCATTTCTACGAATATCACTTCACTGAAAATCGCAAGCTATGGGATAAATACATCTCTTCATTAACTTATGAACAATTCACCCAAAATGTGGACTACTCTCATGGATCTATCCGAAACCAAATCGTTCATATGATGAATGTTGATGAACTGTGGTTTAACGAATTGCAAAACATCGAATTCTCAGAATATCTTAGTCCCCCTAACATTGATGACCGGGAAATCATTCGTGCACATTGAGACAGCGTTGAGAAAAATATGCGCGATTATTTGGCATCCTTGAAGGATGATACGTTATCCGAAAAACCGATCACCAAAGAAGAAGACAAAAATCTTATCGTTTGGCAAGTGCTTCTGCACGTAGTTAATCATGGTACAGACCATCGTGCACAACTTCTCAGAATACTTCACGATTTGGGAGTCAAAACAGAATCTCAGGATTACATTTTCTTCGTCTATGACAACCCGTAGATGTTTGTTCTGTACGCGCAGGGTTTTCTCGTCCAGGCTGAGGTCATGGCAATCGCGGCTATTAGCCGGCCTAGCCCTCTCTTAATGCCCGATAAATACGGTCCAGGAATCCAACCGCGATTCAATTAATCTCTTCTCAATTTCAAACAATACCGAGATCAGAATGGATTATTGATGCAGTGTGGCATCGCCTCTTTTGAGTCGATATACCAGTGTTTACACCTCGTAAAAGTCCTGTAAATTCACCTTAGGTTAGATCAAGAGGCCTTAATTTCATATAGGCAATTATGCCTATAAGCGCACCCGTCAGATGGCGCTCATACTGCGTTAGTCCCTCCCGTATAATCCCTGAACATCCCCAATTAATGGAGGTACCTGGATTGAAATCTTCCACCCTCGTGAAGATAATTTCAGTACTGGCAATATTCCCAATTTTTACGCTGGCATTGGCAGGCTGCAGCAGTAGCTCTTCTGGGCAGGGCAACCTGGCGATGGCGTCGATGGATGGCATGCCTGACGGTGTGAAATCAGCCCCGACGGTCGTCCAGCAGGCTTACCAGTTCGCGGCTGCCAACCCTGAGGTGATGAAGCAGGTCCCATGCTATTGCGGGTGTGGTGACATTGGGCATACCTCGAATTACTCATGTTACATTTCCGGTGTGGATGCACAAGAGCAGATCACCTACGATTCGCATGCCCTTGGGTGCTCTATCTGTGTGGATATCACCCAGGACGTGATGAGATTGTCAAAACAGGGTAAAGCCCCTCCTGAAATCAAAACGTATATCGACCAGACCTACGCTCAGTATGGTCCTTCCAACATGCCTTAACCCGTTGATTTTCCGAGCATGAAATTAAACCATTGGTGGCATTGGGTCATCCTCGTTGGGCTGGCATTTGTGGTCATTTTAATTCCCATACCGGCAGGAGCAACTGCACCGACTGAGCGTACATTCCGTATCGATGCCAGGCGCTTCGAATACGACCCGGCCGTCTTAAAGGCTAATCCGGGTGACCGGGTCACGATCGAGCTGGTAGCCGAAGATGTTGTGCATGGACTATCCATCGACGGCTATAACCTGCAGACCACAGCTGACCCTGGGAAGACGGCAAGCATCAGCTTTACCGCCGACAGGAGCGGAACTTTCCGTTTCCACTGCACGGTTACTTGTGGGAATATGCACCCCTTCATGACCGGTAAGCTGGAAGTGGGACAAAATTCATTACTTTGGCGGGCAATAGCCCTGGTTGGGCTCGCACTCTTCGCCGGTGTGTGGAAAGGACGAAAATGACCCGGCTGCAGGAGTTCCCTTGGACGGAAGAAGCCGCAATTGACGTCGCAGTGCTGCAGACCGCAGAGAGGCGCACCATCCCCTCGCGGACCAACTTGTACCGTATTCCCTGGCTGCGTGCAGCGCTTAAAAACCCGTGGCCACAATTCCTCCTGCGTGCAGGTTTGTTGATGGGTTTTGTGTTCACCATCACCACTGCCTTGCTTGGCTCGCGGGTTGGCAGCCATAATTTCGCCATCATTATGGTCTGGATCGCCTGGTGGACGACACTGAAGCTGGGTTTCATTCCCCTGGGTGGGCGATCATGGTGCAGCATCTGCCCCATTCCGCTGCCAGGTGAATGGCTGCAGCAGGGTGGG
>JBGOYO010000114.1:0-8148 GCA_041479715.1 Anaerolineae bacterium | reverse complement strand
TCCCGGGTCATGGCGTGATGTGCGGGGAAGCCGATATCCTGGCGCTGCGGGATTACCTGCAAGTCACCTGGGATCTGACTGCCGAGCACATCCGCCTGGGTCACAGCGCTGACGAAACTGCTGTCGATCTAACTTATCTAGTTTTTTCGCCCAATAAATACGAGCGCCTGCACCAGGCAAATATCCGCTATATGTATCAGCAGCAAAGTAAATAACGGTTGTCCGCTTTCTGGTTCAAATTCAAGCGTATAATGCCCGCATGAGAAGGCGTGGCTGGCTCATCTTCTGGATCGCGGCAATCATTTTCCCCACCGCAGCATTAGGGCGGTTTTCTCCGCAATTCCGGCTGGCGTTCAACACCATCTTTGCCCCGTTCTGGATGCATATCCTGATGCACGCCGTGCTGTATGCCGGATTGTGCACGCTGCTGATCCTGTCGTTCCGTTTACCCCTTTCACTCCGAACTATGGTGCTCACCCTAAGTGTTGTTTTCGGGGTGGGCCTGCTGCAGGAGGGTTTTCAGGCTTTTAACCAGGGATCATACTCAATCGTTGGTTCGATTGAAGATTTAGTGGTGGACCTGGCGGGTGGTGTGGTGGTTTTGCTGCTTATGGGTTGGCGGAGATGAAATCCAGGGCGTACTGTGCATCCTGGTAGCCGGGGTGATATTCCAGGGCTTTTTGCCAGTCTGACACAGCTTCAGCCTTCTTGCCCAGGCGGTACATGGCCCATCCGTGCCATAGCAGGGCTTCTTCAGAGTTGGGGGTACGCGCCAGGGCATATTCCGTCACGGTCAGCAGCTCGGTGGTCATCCCTGCATGGAAGTAAGCGAAGAACGGTCCGAATTGATAGCGCAGCATGCGCTGGTACAGACCCAGCTGTCGGGCGGTATCATAGGCGGTGGCGGCTTCGCCGTAGCGCTCAAAATAAACCAAATTGCTGCCCAGGTTGAACCAGGCGTAGGCGTTGTTGGGCTGTGATTGGGTCTCAGCCTGCGAGACTTCCAGGGCGTGCTGGCGGTTGAGGTCCGGGTCAAAGTTATCCCCCAGGATGGATTTGAGCGCAGCTTCCTGGGCAGGAGGGTATACCAACAGGTACACACGGTTGAAAATCTGCCAGTAGCCATCCAGCATGCTGGCAGAAATGACCTGATTGGGTCCGTGGAAGCTGTCCTGCCCGGTAAAGGTTTGGGCGGTGTCATCGTATCCGGTCAGCAGCAGATAGTGGGCTGCCCACAGGTCATCGTTCGGCCAGTAGGGGGTGTCGAAAAAGAAACTCTCCTCGATCTGCACCGGGAACCCGGCAGCGATGAGCTGCCTCAGCAGCTGCAGGTCACCGCCGACACGGAACTCGGAATTTAACCAGCCGGTGTGGGTGCGGATGTAATATACCAGCTCCTCCGGGTTGACGTTGCGGTCTTCGGTGAGGGGCTTGACCACCTGGGCGATGTTATCCTGGTTGCCTTCCCAGCCATAATAGCGCAGGTAAAGCGCCAGGGTGGCAGGACCACAGTTATTGGCACCCTGCAGCTCCCACAATGGGGCAGGCAGGTCAACTTTACCTGGGATGGGCGTGGGGCTGGGCTCTGGGATGGCGGTCGGGGCGATCGTTGCAGTGGGAAGGTCAGGGTTCAGGGTGGGGAGGGGAGTGGGTGTGTTCGTAGGTGCCTGGGTGGGCAGCACGATGGATTCAGCGGCGGTGGGGAATGGTTTCACCGGGTGGATCACACCCCGCAGGTAGGTCATAGCGAGGTCAACCCGCCAGCTGAGCCTGGCTTTGACGGACGGGATATTAAACGCCAATACAAATAATAACACCAACACAGAAAATAGTAAGAATCCCCAAGCGAGGACCTGTTTTGCATGATTTTTAAGCATAGGCGCAATTCTACCATCTCACAATTATTTAATCCGATTAGAAAACTATGAGCAGGACAGTACAAATATAAACTCATAAATTTTTCATCAGGGAGAAAAACCGCTCAGTTATAATACCAGATATGAAATATCACATTTGGACCGAAGGCTGCCAGATGAATGTGGCTGATTCTCAGCGTGTGTCCTCCGCTCTTGAGCGGCTGGGGTTGAGCTATTCGCGCAGCGCAGAGGAAGCCGACATCATCGTGTTAAACACCTGCGTGGTGCGCCAGAGCGCTGAAAATAAGGCCTACGGTCGATTGTATTCGCTTAAACCGCTGAAAGAGAAACGTCCCGAGCTGGTGATCAACCTGATGGGGTGCCTGGTGGGGGTGAAAGGATACGACCAGCTGCAGAAGCGCTTCCCATTTGTGGATGTGTTCTCCCCACCCTCCGACCCCGGACCGCTGATTGCATACCTGACCCAGGAGGAAAGCCGGCAGCAGGAAGACGATGAGACGGCCCGGCGGTTTGCCTTGATGGATGGTGAGCTGGGTACCGATTCGGCCCTGCCGCTGCCGAAGATGGAGCAGGGTAAGCTGGTTTCAGCCCATGTGCCGGTGGTATTAGGCTGTTCGCATTCCTGCACCTTCTGCATCATCCCCTACCGGAGAGGGATCGAACGCAGTCGCCCGGCCGAAACCATCCTGGCGGAGGTACGCGCCTTGGTCGCCCAGGGCGTGCGCGAGGTGACCTTCCTGGGGCAGATCGTGGACCGCTATGGCATGGACATGCCGGATGGACCGAACCTGGCCAGGCTGCTGCGGATTACGAATGAGATTGAGGGACTGGAACGCATTCGCTTCCTCACCTCGCACCCGAGCTGGATGACCGATGAGCTGCTGGATGCGGTGGCGGAGCTTCCCAAGGTCATGCCGCACATTGAGGTGCCCGTCCAGGCAGGGGATGACCAGGTGTTGGCGAATATGCGCCGTGGCTACACCATTGAGGATTACCGCCGCCTGGTCGAAAGGATCCGCAGCCGCTTGAACGGTGGGACGCCGGGCGTATCGATCGCCACAGACATCATCGTCGGGTTCCCCGGAGAATCTGAAGCCCAATTCCATCGCACGTATGATTTGCTGGAGGAGCTCAAGCTGGACGTGGCCCACCTGGCGCGTTACTCTCCCCGCCCAGGAACCGTAGCTGACCGGCGCTTTGTGGATGATATTCCCCCAGCTGAGAAGATGCGCCGTTTCCGCGTATTGGAAGAGCAGCAGGAACGCATTGCCGCAGAGATTGCTGCGCGCTACCTGGGCGAGACGGTGGATGTGCTGTTTGAAGAGAAGGTGAAGGGGCGCTGGAAGGGGCGCACAACCACCAATAAACTAGTCTTCATCGAAGACGGGGGGGATCTCACCGGCCAGGTTATAAAAGTCCGCATCACCTGGGCTGGTCCTTGGTCCATGCAGGGCGAGCAAGCCAATCGGTATAAAACTGCAAACTTATTGAACATAATTCCATAATTTCGTGTATATTTTAAGTGTGAGGGGATGTTGGTAGAGCGGGCGGGATCAACTGCGCCTGGAACTTTATCCCCCTGATTTGCGTCATTATTTATGATATTTTAAAAGGAGGATCTTATGTTCGCGAAGAGAATACGCCCACTTATATTTATTGCTGGCATTATGCTCATCCTGAGCGCATGCAATTTTCCCGGCACTACCCCCGCACCAACGGTAGGCCCCGATATGATCTATACGGCAGCTGCTCAAACCCTGGCTACAACCCTAAGCGCCCAAGCTACCTATATTGCCCAGGGGACGCAGGTTATCCTGCCAAGCTCGACGTCGGTTGTTCAGCTGGTAACCATTACTCCCCAGCTGGTAACCGTCACACCGGCTCAGCCGACAGCCACTGTCCCACCCACCAACACCCCGCTGCCGACCAATACACCCATTCCGCCGACTGCCACACCCGTTCCAATTCCGTGCGACCGGGCGTCTTTCGTCAAGGATGTAAGCGTGCCGGATAATACGGAGATTGCCGCCGGCAGCACCTTTGTAAAAACCTGGCGGCTAAAGAATAACGGTGCCTGCACCTGGACATCAGGTTACACCATCTATTTCTATAACGGCGATGCCATGAGCGGACCAGCGTCTGCACAGTTAACCAATGGTACTGTGCCTCCCGGCAGTACGGTCGATATCTCGGTAACCTTAATCGCGCCGACCACGACAGGTACTTACAAGGGTAACTGGCGCTTACGCAACGCAGGTGGTACATCGTTTGGGATCGGCGAAGCTGCCGACCAGAGCTTTTGGGTGCAGATAAAGTCAGTTTCACCGACGCCTACTCCACAGCCGACCTCGTCTTACACGCTCTCATATGACTTTATCGCCAAGGGTCCGAATGCGGCCTGGAGAAATGCTACAGCCAGCATTCCATTTACTGATCCGGACGATGATTCACCAGGTGTAGCGGTCAATGTTGCCAACGTCAAGATGGAAGATGGCGTCACTTATCCCAGCCTGCTGGCGACATACCCTCAAAAAATTACCGATGGTATGGTCCTGGGGCTCTATCCGGCTTACACCATCCAGGCCAACGACCATCTGCGCACCAAAATCGGACTACGCTATAATTGCGGCTCCGGGGATGTCATTTTCCAGATTCGATATATTGAAGGCTCAACTGAAGTGACCGTGGGTCAATGGGAAGAAAAGTGTGATGGCATGCTGGCCTCCCTGGACGTCAATCTCTCCGCACTGGTCGGTCACACCGTCCAATTTGAGTTGGTGGTGCTGGCGAACGGTGCATGGAACAATGATTACGCTTTGTGGGTGGCACCGAGAATCGAAAGGTAGTCAGGTCGCACATCCACGTGATCTAGATACATGTAGAAGGCGGCAGGGTAACCGTGGTATCATATGCCCGGCGCACCTGCCGCCCCTTGTTATTAACACTATGACGCTCACAATAACACAGTGATCTTTCCCTGATAAAAAATGGCACCCCAAAATCGGTGCCTGATGGTTGAGGAGAAATAATGAATAAGAAAATATTGATTGGAATTATGGTTGGATTGGCTGTGATAGCAGTAATCGTCATAGCCATGATTTTTGCCAGGAACGGCTCTCAGACACCCGCCACACCCACCAACGACCCCGGCCTCATCCTTACTGCCGCAAATCAGACTGCGGAAGCAGTTGTGACCCAAATCTTTGCCTCCACTCCATCTGCCACACCCATCACCCCCACACCGACCTTTGATCCCGTGCAGACTTTGGCGGCACAGACCGCGTTTGCATTGCTGACCCAGGCAGCCGGTCTGACCCCCAGCCCCACTCAGACGAGCGCGACCACCCCTATCCCGCCGGGACCCTCAGGTGACCGGGCGATATATGTCGCTGATGTGACCATCCCCGACGGCACGATCATCGCCCCCGGGGCGGCATTCAAGAAAACGTGGAAACTGCAGAATGCAGGCAGCTCCACCTGGACGACATCCTACTCGTTGGCGTTTATCAGTGGCGAGAAGATGGGCACTGTCACATCGGTGCCTTTGGCTCAATCCGTGGCACCGGGGGCACAGATCGAGATTTCAGTCGATATGGTAGCGCCTACCAATCCGGGCAGCTACCAGAGCTATTGGAAGATGAAGAATGCCTCGGGGCAGTTTTTCAACGATTCGGTATACGTCTTGATCACGGTGGGCAGCGGCGGGGCGAACCCGACTGCAACCGCCGGTACGCCGGTTGGGACGGTAACGCCCACCTCGACAGGCATACCCTCCAATCCCATCAC
This sequence comes from Anaerolineae bacterium, assembly GCA_041479715.1. Lineage (GTDB taxonomy): Bacteria > Chloroflexota > Anaerolineae > Anaerolineales > UBA4823 > FEB-25. The sequence goes on along the minus strand of JBGOYO010000114.1, from coordinate 2,485 downwards.
CAGCCTGAGTATGTCGGTTGACACCCCCACTTTCAACGGTCAGTGCCCGCACACCTTTATCTTCACCGCGGTCATCAGCCTGAACCAGAGCGCGACTCTGACTTATAAGCTGGAAGCTGGATCGGATACGCCCGGTTTCGTGTTCATCCTACCAGACCCGCAGACACGCAGCTTTGATCCCGGCACCTATTCCATCCCTTCAGAATTGACTTTCACCAGCAATGGAACGGGCTGGGTGAGGCTGCACGTCACCAGCCCGGTGGATACAAGCTCCAACCAGGCGACGTTCGATCTCACCTGCACACCCTAAACTGAATTGCACTGATGATAGCCATGTAGCGCAAGATGAAATCTTGCGCTACAATTTGTTCCTGGAACCTGCACATTGTGGACCTGAAGAAAGCGATAGTGGAGCAAGCTCATCGAATGGGGTTTTCCCTGGTTGGGATAACGACCTGTGAGGCGTTGCCACATGGTGACGTCTTTGAGTCCTGGCTCGGGCATGGACGTCAGGGTGAGATGACCTACCTTGATACGCCACGCTCCAGGGCCTGCCGCGCCCATCCTGACCGGCTGCTACCTGAATGTCGCTCTGCACTCGTGCTGGGTATGCGCTACCCGCTTCCACCTGCGCGGAGGGTAAACCCCAGCAACGATCCGCCACCACAAGGGAGGATCGCAGCCTATGCCTGGGGGGAGGATTATCATGACATCCTGACCAGACGGCTGCGATTTCTGGTCGATTTCATCGAAACGCAGGTTGGGCATGCGGTCTCGAAGCGCTGGTACACCGATACGGGGCCGATCCTGGAGCGCGAGCTGGCGCAGCGCGCCGGGCTGGGATGGATTGGAAAGAACACCTGCCTGATTAATCCGAATGAAGGCTCGTACTTTTTTCTGGCAGAGATCCTGCTCGGGGTGGAGCTCGAACCCGATCCGAGCTTTTTCGCTGATCGCTGCGGCACCTGTACACGCTGCATCACAGCCTGTCCGACCGGATGTATCTTACCGGACCGAACCCTGGACGCCCGCCGGTGTATTTCCTACCTGACGATCGAGCTGAAAGGACCGATCCCGGTCGAATTGCGGCCTTTGATGGATGGATGGGTTTTCGGCTGTGACGTCTGCCAGCAGGTCTGCCCGTGGAACCGATTTGCCAGTGCTGTAATTGATTTGGGGCCTTACACTAGCCTAAAAAACCCACTCCCTGACCTGGAAGGAGAGATCATGCTGCCGGCGATCGAATTCAACCGTCGATACCGCCACAGCCCGATCCGGCGTGCCAAGCGCTGGGGTTATTTGCGCAACGTTGCGGTGGCGCTGGGTAATCTGGGCGCCCCTGAAGCGGTGGCACCACTCTCCCGGGCGCTGGTGGAAGACCCCGATCCGCTGGTGCGCTCGCATGCGGCCTGGGCGCTGGGTCAGATCGATACCACGGAGTCCAGGCAGGTGCTGGAAAGGGCTGCCAGGAATGAGGTTGATCCCCTGGCGATGATTGAAATACAATCGGCTTTGAAAAATGGATAACTTAGTGTGAGTTGGATGGTGAATATATTGAAAAAGATCAAACAGTTGAAAGTAACAGCGGTGCTTATCTGCATATTTATATTTGTCGTGAGCGGCTGCCGTACGGCAGGACCAACCATTCTACCCACATCCATGCTGCCTACTACAGTTCCACCCACAGTCGTCATCCCAACGCCTATACCATCCACGCCCACTTCAACCCCCGTGGCTATAACACTCCCGTTTATTCTGCACTCGCAAGCAGAGACCCCTATCTCCGGTGCGGTCAGCCCTGTAAACCCATCTCCGACCCCGACGGAACAACCATTGCAGACAGCCGCGACAGAGGAAGCCCAGATCACCCTGCTGTTTACCGGGGTGATCGTGCCAGCGCGTTGCGTGCAGTCATCCATCGACGCCCGCGGGGATGCGAATTATGTGTATGACGATGTCCGTAATCTCATATCGGGAGCAGACCTGGCGGTGGGGACGCTGAATGCGACCTTCAGTGACCTTTCCACCCATACCGGATGCATCGTGACCTACGTGTTGGTGAGTGATTCGCGCAGTGCAAAAGCCGCCGGCGAAGCCGGGTTTGATGTGATGAGCGTGGCGACCAACCACATCAAGAACTGCTCCGGGGCAAGCTGCGGCGATAATTACAACCGGGCATTCATCGACACGCTGGATAACCTGAAAGCCAACAACATTCTGCCGGTGGGGGCAGGCATGAACCTGGAAGATGCTTTACAAACCGTGGTGGTGGAAGTCAAGGGGATCCGCTTTGGTTTCGTCTCGCTGGGCATGGTGGAGCCTAACGCATTTGCCGGGGTAGATTCGCCCGGCATCGCACAGCTGACGGATGAAAACCTGAGAGCAGCGATAGCGAATGCACAAAGTGAATCGGATGTGGTGATCGTCATGCCGCATTGGGGTCCTGAAGACTCGTCCGCACCCAACAGCTACCAGCTGCACTTCG